>JBIOHE010000157.1:0-9790 GCA_044448725.1 Sphingobacteriales bacterium
ATCTACTATTGTGTATTAATGACACAATGGTAAGTTCTGTCAATACCAATTTCCAGTAAACCTATTAAATTATTAAAATGAGATTAAGTTACAAATCCGCTTCGGCAACCTTAATTGCGATGATCTGTTTGTTCCAGCTAACAGCACATGCGCAGGGCAAAAAGCCGGTCCCGCAATTGGGAAGAAACAGCCTGAAGGAGGTGATAGCCGCCATGACCCTGCAGGAAAAATCAAAACTGGTAGTTGGCATGGGCTTTAAAATGCCTGGTATGCCTGCACCAAAAAAAGGGAAAAAACCAGAGGCCATAAATATCGGTGGTTTTACTTTACCCCCCTCAGATCCGGAAGCTTATGATGTTCCGGAAAAGGTACCGGGCGCAGCAGGCCGCACCCACGCAATAACCCGCCTGGGAATTCCCTCGATTACTGTTTCGGACGGGCCGGCCGGATTAAGGATTGACCCTGAAAGGCCTAATGACCCTAATAAATACTATGCTACGGCGTTCCCGGTTGCCACTTTGCTGGCTTCATCATGGGATACTGCCTTAGTGAAAAAAGTTGGCGTTGCCTTTGGTAACGAAGTGCGCGAATACGGCGCTGATATTTTATTGGGCCCGGCCTTAAACATACACCGCAACCCGCTTGGCGGTCGTAATTTTGAGTATTATTCGGAAGATCCGCTTGTTGCCGGGAGCATGGCTGCCGCAATTGTTAAAGGTATTCAGAGCAATGGCGTAGGAACTTCGATTAAACACTATGCCGCAAACAACCAGGAAACAAACCGTAACAGTGTGAATACTATTGTAAGTGAGCGGGCCATGCGTGAAATTTACCTTAAAGGGTTTTCCATCGCCGTTAAAACCTCACAACCATGGACAGTGATGTCATCATACAACAAAGTGAACGGCACTTATACCTCTGAGCGCCGCGACCTTCAAACTGATATTTTAAAAAGAGAATGGGGCTTTAAGGGCTTTGTAATGACCGACTGGTTTGGCGGTCATGATGCTGTGGCGCAAATGAACGCCGGTAACGATTTGCTGATGCCCGGTAACCCCGATCAGTCTGACGCTATTGTTGCAGCCGTTAACAATGGCACGCTAAGCATGCAACAATTAGACGCCAACGTGGAAAGAATGCTTAAGATCATTCTTAAATCACCAACTTTCAGAGGATACAAATACTCCGGAAAACCCGATCTGAAAGCACATGCAAAAGTATCGCGCATGGCTGCTGCACAGGGAATGATATTACTTAAAAACGATGGCAGTGTACTTCCCTTAGCAAATGGTAAATCACTTGCTGTATTTGGCAATACATCCTACAATATTATTGCAGGGGGAACAGGCAGCGGAGATGTACATAAACCATATACCATTTCATTGGTTCAGGGCCTGGGCAATGCCGGGTATAAAGTGCAGGATGATTTGGCTAAAAGTTACGCAAGCTATATTGCCGATGCCAAAGCAAAACAGCCTAAATCGCTAAACTTTTTTATGGCGCCGCCGCCAATTCCCGAAATGGATGTAACTGCTCTTACAGCACCACAGGCAGACGCCGCTGACGCCGCCCTGATTACTATAGGCAGGAATGCCGGTGAAGGCGCCGACCGTAAAGTGGACAACGATTATCATTTAACTGATGCTGAAAAAGCGCTGATCAGCAGTGTAAGTACAGCTTTCCACGCAAAGGGTAAAAAAGTGATTGTTGTTTTAAATATCGGCGGTGTTATTGAAGTCGCCAGCTGGAGGGATAGTGTTGATGGTATTTTATTGGCATGGCAGCCCGGCCTCGAAGCAGGTAATGCTATTGCTGATGTGTTAAGCGGTAAAGTTGATCCATCGGGTAAACTTGCCACTACTTTTGCAACGGATTATGCCGATGAACCTACGGTAAAGAATTTCCCGGGTAAAGAGTTCCCTTTGCCTCCCGGTCAAAAACCTAATATGATGATGGGCAAACCGTCTGAGGTTACTTATGAGGAAGGCATTTATGTTGGCTATCGTTATTTTGATGCCTTTAAGGTTAAGCCTGCTTATGAGTTTGGATACGGACTATCTTATACCACCTTTAAGATCAGCGATGTAAAAGCGAGCTCAAAAGATTTTAAGGGCAGTATCTCAGTAAAAGTTACCGTTAAAAACACAGGCAAGGTGGCAGGTAAAGAAGTGGTACAACTTTACCTAAGCGCCCCGGCACAGAATATTGATAAACCGGCACAGGAGCTGAAAGGATTCGCGAAAACAGGCTTATTGGCTCCGGGGCAGTCACAGTTCCTGGTGTTTACTTTACATGCAGGCGACCTTGCTTCATTCAATACCGATAAATCATCATGGATAGCCGATGCAGGCGAATACACGGTGAAAATCGGTACATCATCAAGGGACATTGCGAAAACAGTTTCTTTCACACTGGCTAATGATATAGTTACTGAAAAAACCCATAACTCGCTTACCCCACAGGTTGCTATTGATGAGTTAAAAAATAAATAAGCATACAAAACGATAAACTATAAACTAAAACCGGGCCCTGCGACTTTATGTTGCGGGGTTTTTTGTTGAAATTCATTAATGTAGAGACGCGATGCATCGCGTCTCCTTTGAAGGATTAATACCAGAGAAAATTTTATTTTCAATAATTACTGAAAATTTAAATATGTTTATTACATTTGTGGTATGAAATTGGAAGAAGCCAAATTGCAGTTTATACAGGCCTGGGGCAAACTCGGTTCGGAGTGGGGGATAAACCGCACAATGGCGCAGGTGCATGCATTGCTGCTTATTACGCCGGATTCTTTAACGACCGAAGAGATCATGGAGGAACTGAGCATTTCAAGGGGCAATGCGAACATGACGCTGAGGGATCTGATGGGATGGGGCCTCGTGGAGAAACAATTGAAACCAGGCGAACGGAAGGAGTATTTTTATGCGGACAAAAACACCTGGAACATTGCAAGGCAGGTTGCCAAAGAACGCCGCAAAAGAGAGCTGGACCCGGTAATTAAGATATTAGATGAATTAGTAAAGGTTGAGGGTGATGCAGATGACCCGGCTTACAAAACTTTTCATAAATCGGTAAAAGATATAAACAAGCTGGCCAAAAATGTAGATAAGACATTGGAGAATATGCTTAAGGCTGAGGAAAGCTGGTTCTGGGGATCTATCCTGAAAATTTTTAAATAATATATTTTTTTGATTATAAATTTCAATAATTACTGAAAGTATGAAAACATTAGAAAACCACATGATCCTGTTCGACGCGGAATGCCCTATGTGCCGGGCTTATACCAAAACATTTGTAAAAACGGGGATGCTTAACAGCAATGGGCGCGCGCCGTATCAAACAGAAATGAATACCGTTTGCCCCATAATTGACAAACAAAGGGCCGTTAATGAGATTGCCCTGGTTGACCTTGAAAATGGCGAAGTTACCTATGGGGTGAAAAGTTTGTTTAAGATCATCGGGAATGCCTGCCCTATCTTTGCGCCCTTGTTTTCATTTAAGCCTTTTATCTGGCTCATGAGCATGGCTTACGCCTTTATTTCCTACAACCGCCGGGTAATTATCCCTGCTGATTTGGCCGGGGAGGCCTATAGTTACCAACCTACATTTAAACTTCATTACCGCATTGCTTACCTGTTATTTACCTGGTTTTGCACCGGATTTATCCTCACGAGGTACGCGCATTTATTAACCGGCGTTGTGCCGTTGGGAAATGCTTTGCGGGAGTACTTTATCTGCGGCGGGCAAATCATATTCCAGGGAATCGTTATCAGTACATTCGCGAAAGAGAAGTTGTGGGCATATCTCGGTAATATGATGACTATCTCTTTTGCAGGAAGTTTGCTGCTGATGGTTGTTCTTTTTGTACACTATTGGTTTGCAATACCCCCCGTATTTTGCAGCCTGTTGTTTATGGCAGTAGCCGGTTTGATGTTTCTGGAGCATATCCGCCGGACTAAACTTTTGAACCTCGGATGGACATTGACAATAACCTGGGTTTTGTACAGGGCGTTGTTATTAATAATGATATTAAAATAATTAGCTGATAGCCTTTAAAACCCAATCGACCACTCACCCAATCAACCAATTCACCAATTCAACCAACACCATGAAATTTAAAAAAATAGTAGTCGCAGGCGGCAATGGTTATCTGGGCAAAGTGCTTGCCAATTATTATAAGAATAAGGCCAATGAGATCATCGTATTAAGCCGCCATCAAAAACAGTCCGAACAAAATATCCGGACGGTAGTTTGGGATGGAAAAACACGCGGCAAATGGACCGCCGAGCTGGTCAATGCAGATATATTGATCAACCTATGCGGCAAAAATGTAAATTGCCGTTATACCAAAAAAAACAAGGTGGAGATCATTGCCTCAAGGGTACAGCCAACCGAATTATTGGGCATGGTGATCCATGACCTATTTGAGCCGCCAAAGCTTTGGATCAATGTGACTTCGGCCACCATATACCGCCACGCGGACGACCGTCCGCAGGATGAAGAAACGGGTGAAATCGGCGGCGGGTTTTCCGTTGACGTATGCAATGCCTGGGAATATGCATTTAACAAATACGATACGCCTAAAGCCCGCAAAATTACGCTGCGCATGGGGATAGTGCTCGGGCGGAGCGATAGTGTTTTTCCCCGGCTGCTAAACCTTGTGAAAATGGGTATAGGCGGCAAGCAAGGCAATGGCAGGCAATATGTTTCGTGGGTACACGAGCAGGATGTAGCCGCTTGTACCGAATGGTTTGCGAATCACCCCGAATTGCAGGGTATATTTAACTGCACAGCGCCCAATGCAGTCAGAAACACCGAACTGATGCGGGTGATCCGCAAGGCCAGCGGGGTGCCGTTTGGTTTACCTGCCCCAAAATGGCTGCTTGAAGCCGGGGCGATCATAATTGGTACCGAAACAGAACTGATATTAAAAAGCCGGTGGGTTGTACCAAAACGTTTATTGGATTCAGGCTTTGAATTTAAATATAAAACAGCGGAAGATGCAGTGAAAGGGATATTGGCAGGACATGATTTATCGGGTTAATAGATCTATTTGCTGGAAAGCTCAACGTGAATAAAAGTATATAATGAAACGGGGCTTAAATTCTTTGGTAATTGATAAAAGCAAAAATCAGACCCTCAAATCGTCCGCCTTCATTCACCAACCGTTCGAAAACGAACAGTTTCGTAGCGGTAAAAATTATTTAATCGGTTAAAAATCAGACAATTAAAATTATGGTATCAATATTGGCATGGTAGTGTATATACACAACAAAATGAACACTACCGATAATCGTTTGACTGCAATGTGGGAAGGCTGCCTGAAAAACGACCGCAAACAGCAGGAATTGCTTTACAAAACTTTAGCGCCCCGTATGATGGCGGTTTGCATGCGCTATGCTCATGATAAAGATGAAGCTCAGGATATTTTACAGGAAGGCTTTATAAAAATGTTTAATAATGCACATAAATACCGCGGAGACGGTAACCTGGAGGGCTGGATCCGCCGCATTATGGTGCATTCTGCTATTTCGCGCTATCGTAAACTTAAGCCCCTGGTGTTGGTTGAAGGTTTTGAAGATGACAATAACTCATTCAGCAACGGCTACAATGCCCATGGACTTGAGGCAAAGGAGTTGATGGGTATGATACAAAAACTGCCCCAAACTTATCGCTCTGTGTTCAATATGTATGCCATTGAAGGGTACTCACACCAGGAGATCGGGAACACACTGGGCATTTCTGAATTATTGTCGCGCACCAATCTGCACCGGGCCCGTAATATTTTAAAGGACATGGTAAACAAGCTTACCTCAAATGAGCAGCGTTGTTTTGCAGGATAGGTTTTCGGGGGAGTAGTTAATTGAATCAGTTTAGGCTGACCGGGGAGTTGGATCAACAGGCACTTAGTATATGCCAATTTATCTCAACTCCCCATTTCATTATCAGCCCGTCCAACCAATTAAACCAAACCTAACTTATAAACCAAACTTTTTTTCTATTTACCCTTCCTGTGCTATTTTTTTGATCCTTAAAATATTTTGCACCAATAAAATCAAGACGGTCCACACTGCTATGATAATACCAAGGGCCATAAACAATAGCCATACGGGCGCTTTTGCCCTTGTTGCAAAAAGGGTCCTTTTATTAAAATCATTGGCTTTATTTGTAAATTTAGAACCCCAGGGCACCATTTTCTCCACAGATAAGTTACCGAACTGATCATTATCTACCACTTTTGCAATTAGGGTAATATTCCCTTTCAGGTCCCCGGGGATGGTGTCCCTTTTAAAGTCTCCCGATGCTTTGCCTGTAGAGTCGGTGGCAAACGTTGCAGTTTCATTTATGTTCAGATCGGCGCCCATGCGCTTCACTGCCAATATAACGTCAACGCCTTTAACCGGGGTCCACGATGTGTCTTTCAATTCAAGCACAGTAGCCGTTACTGAACGGCCGGCAGTATCAATTAAAATTTTTGCTTTACCAACTGTTAAATCCGCCGATGTGCTGTCATACTTTGTGTTGCCCATAAATGAAGCATGGAATGAATGCTTGATAGTAGCGCTCCACGGTTTTTTTAATGATGGCGGAATAAATGACGTAGCCTCGCCGTTTTCGTTTGTAACAACTTTACCAATGAGCAATCCTGCAGAATCTTTATTCAGGAATAATTTCAGCGGGATACCGGGCACGGTTTTAAACTTGCCGTCAACCTTTGTTTTTACCCTCACAAGTACATAAGGAATTTTGTTGTTATCGTTAAAATAATTGATCGCAACACTTAGGCTGCCCTTATCCGGGGCTTGCGAAAAACCATCATAACCTGATAAGAGAAAAATAGCGGATAGTGATCCGAAAAGTATTTTATTTAGCAGTTTCATGGTGTTCGTTTATAGTTTCTTGAATTGGGACAATTGGAAATATCCGGCAAAGAAGGGTAATGATTAACATTGCACCGGCTAAGGAGCCCGATGTAATAGCCCATTCTTCCCAGCTTGGAAAATAGTGATGATACATTTCAGGAACGTCATGCATCGGCATAAATGGGTGCAGCAAGGTTGGCGTAACAATTAAATAACGTTTAAACCATGCGCCTACTACAACCATAATACCTACAATAAACATTGGCAATGGTTGCCTGCCTTGTTTGAACAATAAAATAATTATCGGCAGGATGATCCCGGTAAAAATCGCGAACCAAAATACAGGTGCAAAAGATCCTGTAAAAAGATCATTCAAATAACCCGCTTCCGATTCTTTCATTTTAAAGAACGGGGTTAAAAACTCATTCACATTAAAGTAAAGATAAAGCAGGCATAACAATACCAGTACCCGGCCCATCTTGTCGAAATGGTCAGGTGTAATATATTTTTCGAGGTGGTACCATTTTCTGAAAATATACATGGCTACAACAACGCTTCCGGCCCCTACTAAAAAGGCGCCCGCAATAAAGTATGCGCCAAAATTGGTACTGTCCCAACCCGGGCGGTAAGTGGTTGCAAACAACCAGGAAGTAACTGTGTGGATAGTAAATGCAACCGGTATTATGGCAACGCAAAGCGCATAGATAGCTTTTTTACTTAACAAATATTGTTTATGGTTGCCGGTCCAAAAAGAGCCGAGGAAGCTGTAAAACTTATGCAGTCCGGATCCTGATTTTTCTTTAAAGCGAAGCAATATTTTTATATCAGGCAGCAATGGGTAATATAAAAGCAGGATACTGATAAAAAAGTATGTGGTAATCACAATTACATCCCATATAATCGGGGATTGAATACGCCCCCAAATGAACAAATTATAAAACCGCTCCGGGCTACCCATGTCAACTATGATAATAATGGAAGCAAAAATAATTGCCGCCACCGCTATCATCTCAGCAATCCGGGTAAGGGGCGCCCCCCATTTTACACCGGCAAGCCTGAAAACAGCCGTTATTAATGAGCCAACCAAACTTATGGCTACAAAAAACACAAAGTTTGAAATATAAATACCCCATGAAACATAGTCCCTCATATTGGTAACTGCCAGTCCGTACCTTAACTGGCGATAATAAGCATAGATACCTACCAGACAAATGGTAATTAAAAGGCCAACCCATATCCTGCCGCTGGTTTTAAATTTTCTCGGTAGCAAATCCTGAATTATTTGTTCGTCGCTTGCTATTGATTTTGAATTTTTCACAGTTAACTAATTAATGTTATTTGTTTTGTTTCTTATCGTTTTCAATCCCCGATTCAAACGGGAAGTTCCTGCTTACAGGCGGCAGGTAATAAACACTTGGTTTAGTGCCAAGGTCTTCCATCAACCGGTATCCGCCTTTATCGCGCATTAAATCACTAAACCTGAAGGTTTCAGCGCCATTGGTCACCGAATCTTCATTCAGATCGCCATAAAAGAAAGTTCCGTTAGGGCAGGCAGAAACGCAGTGCGGCAGCATGCCCATCCTGGTCATATCGGCGCAAAAATCGCATTTGCCGACAGTGCCTTTTTTCTGCGGGATACTTGTCTCGCAGGAATATGGCTGGCTGGCTACTTCCTCAGATATTTCGGGCGCGCCCCAGTTAAATACCCTGGTTGAATAAGGACATGCGGCCATGCAAAAACGACAACCTATGCAGCGGTCACTGTCAATCAAAACAATCCCATCCTGTCTTTTAAATGTGGCGTCCACAGGGCAAACCTTAACACATGGCGGCTCGTCGCAGTGCATACAGGTGGTTGGCTCCCAGTAGGGTGCAGTATGCTCAGCAGATTGCATCGGATCTACTTTTATCCAGTTTTCACCCGGGTTCAGATCATGCGCGTGATTACAGGCAGCCTGGCATTTCTTCAGGTTCTTACACCTCGAAAGATCTATTACCATAACAAACTTTTTACCCGGAATACCAATCCTGGCTTCGCTGTTTGTTATAGCCGGAAGGTGAGGGACAGGCTTCAGAAATGCCTCATCCACTTCTATCACCTCTCCATCAACCGATAATAATTTTACTTTTTTTCCGGATGCCTTTACCGTGCCGTCTGCGGCAGCCTCAAATGCATTTTTTTTGGAGTGGCATCCGGCTACGGCGCCTAAGCCTGCACCGGCGGCCAGCAGGCCAGTTAATAAAAAGTCTCTTCTCGAATTATTTTCTTTATTCATCACAAATATTTTGTTAAATGCTTGTTGCTTATTTTTTAATCCAGTTCAGAAGTTCGTTTTTATTCACTTTTCTTCTGCATGAATTTATTAATGCATCATCCACCTGTACAAGTTTGCCATCCTGGGTAAGCATCGTAATTGTTTTACCTTTTATTTCAGATTTGCCTGTGATCACATTTTTAAGTGATGAAAAAGGAAATTTAACAGCAGCGGCAAATGCCGTTACCAGTGTAAAAGCGCCAACTTTCCAAACAAATTTCCTCCTGGAAGGTAAGGTTGAGGGTGTTATTTTTTCATTGTTATTCATAACTGTTTAATCTTTTAGAACGATGTAAATTTAGACCAATCCGACGTGCCAAATCATGACTTCTGTTCGTAAAAAAAATGATTGCGGTCACTTATAAAAGTTAACCGGAAGGGGTAAAAAGGGATAAAATGACACAAAAAAGGCCTGAACTGAGCCAAGCCTTTTTTTCATTTTCCCGACAAATTTATTTTTTAAATGTGCGGACAAAATTTACCAGGTTCCAGATATCTTCAGCCTCTGGTATCTTCTTTTTGAAACTTGGCATATCATCACGGCCTTCGGATATTTTATAATAAAGAGAGCCGTCGGTCTCGGATTGAAAAGACGCAAGGGTCATATCC
>JBIOHE010000158.1:0-9736 GCA_044448725.1 Sphingobacteriales bacterium
GTTTTATTTAATAATGAAAATATTTGGGATATTTAAAATGGTTTTCAAATGAAATTATACCTGTAGAATTGAATCTGATTTTTATCCAAAAAAAAGATAAGAAACGAAAATAGCTGCTATGATACCGGCCAGGTCGGCAAACAAACCAGCCGGAATAGCATAACGGGATTTTTTAATCCCGACAGAACCGAAGTACAATGCCACAATATAAAACGTGGTGTCGGACGAACCATTAAAAACACAGCCTAAGCGCCCTGCAAAACTATCAGGCTTAAAAGTTGTCATTACATTAATCATCATTGCTTTTGAGCCTGATCCGCTGAGGGGTTTCATATAGGCTACCGGCATGGCGTCAACAAACCTGGTATCCAGGTTGAATTGTATGCAAACCCACCTGAGCCCGTCATTGATATAGTCCAAAGCGCCGCAGGCACGGAAAACACTGATGCCAACCAGCATGGCAACAAGGTAGGGGATTATTTTTACAGAAGTTTCAAAGCCCCTTTTTGCACCCTCAATAAATACTTCAAATACATTTATCTTTTTGTAAAGGGCGCCTGCAATAAATACAACGGGAACCGCAAAAAGCAATAAATTGCTGGTTACTTTTGACACCGCGCTTATTTGCTCTTTCGTTAAATGGGTGGTAAAATACCAAACCATTAAAGTGATCAGCAGGGTTATCCCGCCAAGCCAGCCGATGATTACACGGTCGAACAGTTTTATTTTTTGTTTGATGGCAACCGCTATCATACCTGCAACAGCCGCAACATAAGTGGCAATAATACAGGGTATAAGGATATCCGTTGGGTTTTTGGCATGAAGGATGGCGCGCTGGGCTATAATTGTAACAGGCAATAACTGTAAGCCGGAGGTAAGCAGCACCAGGTACATGATCTGCGCATTTGAGGCGGTTTCTTTATCAGTATTCAATTCCTGCAAACTATCCATGGCTTTTAAACCGAGCGGGGTGGCTGCGTTGTCGAGGCCAAGCAGGTTAGCCGAAAAACTCATCATCATATTGCCTGTAGCAGGGTGGTCTTTCGGCACACCCGGAAAAAGGCGGCTGAAAAAAGGCCCCACTACGCGCGACATAAAATTGATGGCGCCTGCTTTTTCGCCAATATTCATAATGCCCAGCCAGAGCGCCATATTACCGGCCAGCGGCAGGGCTATATCCATTACTGATGATTTGGATGACTCAAACATCCCGTTAACCAGGTGCATAAATATCTCGGTATCCCCAAAAAATATCAGCCTGACCAGTGCTACAACAAAGGCTACTACAAAAAATGCAATCCAGATATAATTAAGGGCCATAGTGCAATTTTAAAGCTTTGAAGGTAAAGTTTTTTAGTTAATTTGTGTTATGATAAAAGATGTTATCCTGCAATTAAACGAGGTAATTGAAGAATTTATGAATTCGGATTTGCGATCAATAAACTGGACGCTTAAATCAGCGCCCGGTAAGTGGTCGAAAAAGGAGATCATTGGTCATTTGATTGACAGTGCGCAAATAAATCTTCAGCGTTTTGTACGATGCACCTACGAAGAAAATTTTAAACTAACTTATGAACAGGTAGAATGGGTACAGGCGCAGCATTACCAGGATGCAGACATTGCCGACCTGATTGGTTTATGGGAGCTTTTAAATATTCAAATTATCAGGGTATTGGAAAATTATCCCGCTGACCGGCTGAAAGCGCAATGCGACAACAGCAAAACTTCCGTAAGCCTGCATAGCGTTGAATGGCTGGCACAGGATTACGCTGATCATTTAAAACATCACTTAATGCAGGTTTGTTCATAAGTACTCAAATGGTAACAGGGGACAAAGTGCAAATCCAACCCTCCGGCTATTCCGGTACGCCTTTGGCAAAAAAGCTTGGTATAAAACCGGGCTTCCTGATAAAGCTGGTCAATGCCCCGGCATATTACATTGACCTTTTTACTGACTTACCGCCTGACCTTGATTTTTCAGATGATCCCGGCTCAAAAAAAGACCTCATTCATTTTTTTACAAAACAGGAAGATGAGTACCTAAAAAACCTGCCGCTATTAAAAGAACAACTGAAACCCAACGGTATGATTTGGGTATCCTGGCCCAAAAAAGCATCAAAAGTGAGTACAGATATTACTGAACACCTGGTAAGGGATTTCGCCCTCAAACTTGGCCTGGTTGATATAAAAGTATGTGCCGTTGACGGGGTATGGTCGGGCCTTAAACTGGTTATTCCGGTTAAAAACAGGTAGTATTTTTAGCATTACGATGAGCTAAAATGGTTTAGCCCCTCCTATGTTTGACGCTTTTGGAGGCTAAATGCGTTTAGGGCGTGAGAAAAATTTCGATTCTGAAGGCTAAATGCGTTTAAGGCGTGAGAATTTCATCGGTTTTGGAGGCTAAACGCGTTTAGCCTGCGCGAAAAATCAGCTGATTTTATTTGCTAACTGGTTGTTAATCAATAAAACATAAAAAAAATTCAAAGAAAAGGCAAAATTTTGGTTAAAAAACAGCTTGGCGGACACTTTTATTTCTTGCTTTGGCGTCCGGTTTTTCAGCAGGTTATCCGGAAGGGCAGATGAATTTCATGGTAACCCAATAGTACAAATATAACGAATTTAGAGGGGATTAATAAGGCTGTCGGTTTAAATATTACATCCAGGTTAAACTTTCATTTCGCAAAAGCGTTATCTTCGCGTCGTTATAATATTAATATGGTTAAAATAGAACTTTCGCGCGTTAAAGGCGATTTTGGCTTCGAAGCCAAAGATGAAAATGGTCATGTAGTAAGAATGGACAGCAGCCCCGAAAGCGGGGGCTGGGATTATGGCGTTCGCCCGATGCAAATGTTGCTGATGGGACTTGCCGGGTGTTCTGCCATAGATGTGATTACCATATTGAAAAAACAACGCCAGGAGGTGAAGGATTACAAAATGGTTGTTAATGGCAGCCGCGAAGCCGGGAAAGAACCTTCCCTATGGAAAGACTTAAATGTAGAATTTCACATTTATGGAAATGTTGATGAAGACAAGGCAGCTAAAGCTGTTGAACTTTCAATCGGCAAATATTGTTCTGTGGCTGCAACCCTTGAAAAAGCAGGGGCCGAAATAAAGTGGCAGGTATTTGTGCATCCTGCCGTATAACGTTTATCTGTTACATAAAAACTAAAAACAGGCCGCGTGCCCTGTGACGTTAAGTGAATATTTTTGATTTGGACTGTAGTATTTAATCATATCCGTTACGCCATTTTTTAATTAGTTAAACAAATGTTGTTTACCATCTGATTATCTGTTATTTTTAAACCTGATAATTTATAGTCTTGCCTTTATTTACTCCGCCAGGTTATTTTATGAACAGGGCGGGTTTTATAAGAACCAAAAATTTAGATAAACGCTACAATGAAATCAAACTTTAAGAGTGCCTGCTTATTGCTGACGGGGGTTTTTATATGCGGCAAATTATTTGCCCAGTCTGCCGATACAACTACTACCTTTAGAAGAGATGATTACGTAAAGCCGTTTTCCGGCGATGAGGCTTTCCGCACCTGGTCGGTTGGTTTGGATGCAGGCGTAATGTCAATAAATACCATTTTACAAACAAATAATAAGCTTGATTTTACTTCGCCCGCTGCCGAACCCGGATACGGCGGTTTTATAAAAAAGCAAATATTCCCATCGTTTGGTATCCAGGCCGATTTCCTTGCAGGCAAACTTGGTGGTAATAACGCTCAGCCATTGGCATCCGGCGTTTCGCCCTATAAAAGTTTCGTTACCAAAATTAATTATGCGGGCAGTTTGAGCATGAATTTTACACTCGCCAATATAAACTGGCATTACGTGAACAGCGGTTTGCAAATTTACCTGATCGGCGGCGCAGGGGTAATGAATTATTCGCCGGTATTAACATTACCCGATGGTACAGTTCAGCCTTTTAAAAAAGGCGGCAATGTTTTAAATGAAATGTATGTGCCTGTTGGGGCCGGAATAAAGGTCAATGTGGCCCGGGGGGTAAATATTGAATTTGGCTACCAGGTGAATTTTGTTTATTCAAGTAATGTTGACGGTAATGCACACGCGCTGTCGAACAGCAAATTTTCTTACGGTCATTTCGGCCTTGAATTTGCTCTTGGCAAGCGTTCAAAACCACAGCTGGCGGCAAATAACCCGGTATCGTCCATGCGTCTGGAATATTTGCGCCAAAACCAAAATCTTAAAAATGACTTACAGGCGCAAATTGATTCTGAAAAGATAAAAAACGACGATGTTCAAAAACAGTTGGCCGCAGCAAATGCCATTCTTGCCAAACTCACTACCGACAGTGACGGCGACGGGGTGCCGGACTATTTTGATAAATGCCCTAATACGCCTGCCGGAACAAGAGTTGATGCATCCGGCTGCCCGCTGCCTGTAATAAAGCCGGTAGAAGTTGTTACTATCACTGATGACGATAAAAAAGTTGTAACCGAAGCTATACAAAACCTGCAGTTTGATTCGGGTGCTGCGGTAATCAGCGACGTATCATACCAAAGCCTCGAAAAACTTGCGAAATTACTGAGCAGTAAGAAATACCATTTAAAATTAGCAGGTTATACCGACGCTACAGGTTCAGCAGCGCTGAACCTTAAACTTTCAAAAGAAAGGGCTGAAGCGATAAAAATGTTTCTCGTTAGCAAAGGCGCCGATCCGGCGTTGATACAAACCGATGGATTTGGCAAGGCAAACCCCATTGCCAGCAATAAAACCGCAGCAGGCCGTAAATTGAACAGGAGGGTAGAGTTTACTTTATTTTAGGGTTAGTGTTTTTGGAGGAGCAAAAATAAGATATTCGGTTTTTAACACAAAGAAGCAGAGAAGGCGCAAAGGACGCTGAGGTTTTAGTATTGACGCTTTTATTTTTCACTAACTTCCTATCTCTAATCTCTAATCTCCAATCTCTAACCTCTACCCCTAATCCCCCTCCCCGAAAAACTCTGCCAGGGGGCCGAAATAGCTGTTGTCCCAGCCTTCGGTAAAGCCGGTATATTCTGTGTCGGGGATGTTGGTGTGCCGCAGTTCAACCGACGTAGCGTCTTTATCCGGATGCAGTTTAATAGTGACGATGGATGCCTCGGGCTGCCCGTCGAAATACCATTGCTGCACTATTTTTTTATTCTCTTCAAATTCAAGGTTTTTACCCACTATACTTCCTTCCCACATAGAAAACTCTGAACCAGGCTCGGTTGACATTAATGCAGGCTCACCGGTCCATAATTCAATGGTGAACGGATTGGTTAAAGCGGTATAAATTTCTTCGGGCGTTGCAGTGATGTGGTAATATTTTTTAAAATCTTTCATGGTATGCTTTTTGTTGTCTGAACCGTTGATTAAGCTGGTTTTTTTGATTTCGTTGACTTTGAAGTCAAAATATCAATCATAAACAAAATTCAGTTTAATCAAAAAAATCAGCTTAATCAGTGGTTCCGACAAAAAACTACCCTAACGGCAGCACAGTTTTTCCGTAAACTTCATTCAATAAATTAGCCATGCCTGCATATATGGCCGATGCGCCGCAAACAAGGCCTTCATATCCTGCGAATTTACCAATACTCTCGTTACCTGTTGCATGTTCTGCCGCCAATAAAAAGAATAAGATCACTAACGTAGCAAAAACAACCTGTAAAGCGCGGTTTAGTTTTAATGTGCCAAAAAACAGGAACAAGGTAAAAATGCCCCAAACAATAAGGTACGCAGCCATCGCGCTGTCTGAAGCTTTGGGGGCCCAGCCAAATTTGGGGAAAACGATCAGGCCTACCAGCGAGATCCAGAAAAATCCGTAGGAGGTAAATGCGGTTAATCCAAAAGTGTTATTCTTTTTCGATTCAATCACGCCGGCAATTACCTGTGCGATGCCGCCGTAAAAAAGCCCCATGGACAATATCATCGTGTTCATTTCATAAAAACCGGCATTGTGCAGGTTTAATAAAACGGTAGTCATGCCAAAGGCGCAAAGACCAAGAGGGGCAGGGTTGGCAATGCCATCCTTTGCCGGAATGGGTGTAGTTGGAATCATGGTTTTAAAGGTTGTTTAATTGGTTTTCGTCGCAATTTAAATGATATGAACGCATTTAGCAATTTTATTTGAAAACTGATTGCTAACTTTATCGCTATCCTATTATCTATGCAAAAATTAGTATTGCTGCGCCACGGCGAAAGCACCTGGAATAAGGAAAACCGGTTTACCGGCTGGACCGATGTTGACCTGTCGGAAGAAGGGTTTAAACAAGCGGGGAACGCCGGGAAATTATTAAAAAAATACGGGTATAGTTTTGACATAGCGTTCACTTCCGTATTAAAGCGGGCTATAAAAACGCTTAATATTGCGCTGGACGAAGTTGATAATTTGTGGATACCTGTACAAAAATCATGGCGGCTGAACGAACGCTTTTACGGGGCGTTGCAGGGGCTTAACAAAACGGAAACTGCTGAAAAATATGGCGCGGAACAGGTGCAAAAATGGCGCAGGGACCCGCACGAACATCCGCCCGCACTTACAAAAAATGACGAACGTTATCCTGGAAATGATATCCGCTATAAAGACCTTACAGAGGAGGAGTTGCCATTAACCGAAAATTTAACCGAAACAATGGCGCGGGTATTGCCTTTTTGGAAAGAATACATCACACCTGCTATCCGTAATGACCAAAAAGTTATTGTATCCGCACATGGCAACAGCCTGCGTGCGCTGGTGCAATACATTGATCACCTTTCGGATGAAGAAGTGATCAGCCTGGAAATTCCGACAGGTGTTCCCTTAATATACGAGCTTGATGAAGAACTGAACGGGATAAGACATTATTATCTGGAGTGAAATTTAGTTGGCAGTTTACGTTAAAACCTGAATTGTGCGGATATTTTAACGCCAAACTTTTTTGGCGGGGCGCCTGAGGTGTTTTTGTTATCCAGATAGGTGAGCCTGTGGATAAAGTCAACCCTGATGAACCTGAAAATGTTTTCAACACCGTAGCCTGCTTCCGCATACGGTGCGCTGCCGAAACTTTTAAGAGGGATGTTATTATAGATGGAAATATTATCCTGATTGGCCTTTGACATCCCCCCGTACAGGATATTGGCCGTGCCAACCAGGCGCCAGTTTAAGTTACTGATCAGCGGGATTGAGTTAAACAGCAGCCCTTCAAAATGCTGGGTATAACTTAAACTGACGTACCTGTCGCTGGCGAATTCAAAAAAACGCATTAAATTAAATGCATAAGGGTTATAGAGGATGGTTTGGTTTCCCAAATGATTTTCTAACAAAGGGTACGGAACGCTGGAAGGGATATAACCTGCTGAAAATGAATAGTTCCCCCTGCCTAAAACACCCATTTTAAGAGTTTGCGCGATATTGAGGCTGAATTTATGAAAAGTATTATCACCTGCTAAAAAATTCCGTAGCCCGAGGGTATAACGAAATGTGATTACCGGATCAGTAACATTTGATTTAAGCCTTACCTGCCGGTTTGTGTTTTCCGATAAAAGCGACTGTACGCCCGGCGACCACCTCGATTCAAATTGGAATTCAGAAACGATAAGGTCATGGCTTATGTTATTTACAGTCGGTTCTTTAAAACTAAAAGGGAACAATGGGTTGAGCGACCAGTTAGCATAGCTTATTTTTTCTGTAAAGCCTTTAAACATATCCCTGCGGATATACAATGTCAGGTTATTTTCCAGAAACACCTTGCTTTTGCTGATATGCCCGAATCCGGCAAAAGCACCAAAAAGATTGTTATGCTGGTAAAGATAATTGTCACTCAGTAACGCTACCTGGTTTAAATCATGTTTAAAACTAACACCGGCCTCGGTCCAGTTCTTTCTCGAAATTATATAATCAACATTTGTCTGGTATTTTAATGCTTTGTCCCTCGTGCCCAAAGCAATGTATCCGCCCAGTACCCATTTTTTATCGAAACCGGTGTTTGTTCTGAATCCAAGTCTGAAACGGTTCCCTTCAATATTGTTGTAACTGTATGTCTGCAAAAATGGACCGAGGCTAATGTCTCCCGTTTTGTAGTACCCGTTGATCAGCAGGTCGGCGGTAGTGATATAATTTTTTACAACAGGAATATCCTTTACATCATTGATAAGTCCGTAAACTGATTTTTCGGCATTTGTTATGGAGTCTGGCCTGTTAATATCCCAAAAATGATCGTCTTTTTTTTCCACGCTGTCACCTATCACAATCCTTTCTTTAAAGAAGCCCGCCGGATAGACAGTATTTACTGTTATATTTTTATTTACCGTATAGGCCTTTGCGAGCAGACCGCTTGTTTTTTCGCTGATCTGGGCTACTTCAACCAGTATGCGGTTTTTTGCAGGCAACCAGGCCCTGCCGGGAGCGCCATCCATCTGCTGCTGAATAGCGATCCTGCGGATGAAGTTTAAGTTCGCAGCCGGTTCAATGGTTGCTTTGATCAGGTACAATGCATAATTATCTTTGGCTATCCATATTGTTCCGGTAAATGCCAGGTCCTTTGCCCTTTTAGGTTTAAATGAGATTTCAAAACAGGCCTTGCTGTCAATTAAGGCATTCCGGTTTTTAAGTTCATAATCATACCAGCTGTTCCAGCCATCGCCGATGGGCGAAGCAAAGTCTTTACCTGCCGCACTCAAAAAGTTCCGGTAAAAATTATATTGCTGAAAAGTACTGCCAGTTAACTGGGCCATAAGGGTGCCATCTTCAAAACCTACGCCGTTCGTCCGGGTGCGTTTTATGTTTTCCCTTTTTGATGACGGGTTACTTTGATAATAAAAATCGGAAACAGTTTCCGAAACAAATAGCGGGAGTATGGAAGTACGCTCATCCCCTGAAAGCCCCAGACTATCAGCTTTACGTAACACTTTATTAAATCCCTTTTTGTTCAGTAAATTTTCACCTAAATGGCTTGCATCAAATTCAATCCTGTTGTAACTCTCATACTGATAGCTATTTAAGAATTGCGGATCATTTACTGCTTTATGCAGGATAACTTCCTTCAATATCTTCCAGGCCGGATTTATATACCCCTTCGGGCTTATCCTTACTTCTTCCAGCGCGTTTGACATTGGCTTTAAAGCCATATTTACTGTTTGCTCAACGCCATTGCTGATAGCCACCGACTTTTGAAAATAACCAATACAACTGATAGTTATGGAATCCTTTTTTACCTGTAATTCAAGCCTGTATAAACCGTCAAAATCGGTATGGGTACCTATACCTGTGCCTTTTATGGCAACGGTGGCAAAAGGAATTGCTTCACCGGTATTTATATCTGTGATTTTACCCTTAATTACGGTAATTTGGGCATTAACAAGGAATGTTCCCCCAATTAAAATCAGAAAACACCATATTACCCTCAGGCGCCAACTACTCCCGTTAAATAGTAAAAACATATTTCGAAACAAAATAGCTAAAAATTCTGATTATTTTTTGAAGTGATAAACCCATCAACAAAAATCATCGTTGTTAACGGGCATAAACTATGCCGTCGTAAATCTAAATGATCGATCAGCTATACCTGACAATTATAAGGCGGAAAGAATAATAAATAAATATTCTAAAGATCAGGGTTTCGTAAATTTCAATTACTTTTAGCAAACCTTTCACCCATGGAATTTAGAACTCGTATCAGTAATACATTAATCATGAATATGTTCATGATAGCTATGGCGTTAGGCATGGCCGTTTTTTGTTATTTTTATAAGGGTTTCAGGTATCCTA
>JBIOHE010000159.1:0-9735 GCA_044448725.1 Sphingobacteriales bacterium
CCTTTGGAATGATCCGGATTTTAAATTTGTTTATTACGATTACCTGATAGCCAACTTCCCGGAAGGCGGAGTTTCAACTCAAATGGTGGATGTATTGTTTGAAAGCGAGCGTGACCAATTATTTAAGCGATGTTTAAAGCCCGCTGCCTATTATCGTTATTTAAACAGGACCCGGGGCCTTTTTGCAATGACTAAACGGTTCATTCAAAATAAATAATGTCTATATTTATTTTACATGAACATCAAAAACCGGAACTTATTCAGAATAACCCGCTTTATTTTATTTAGGTTCTCCGGCCTGTTTAAGCTTTTGGCAAAATACCGGGTTCCTCAAAAACGCCTGCTCATCATAAAAACCGATGCAATAGGCGACTATATTTTATTCAGGAATTTTATAGAAGTTATCAGACAGTCCGCTGTTTTTAAGGATTATAAGATTGATTTGCTGGGCAATAAACTATGGCAGGATCTGGCGCTGCATTACGACAGCCCGTTTATTGATGAGTTTTTGTTTATTAGACCTGATGATTTGTATGAATCCCCGCGAAAGACCACTAATTTAGCATGGAAGCTGTATAAAAAAAAATACCAAATAGTTTTACAGCCCTCATTTTCCCGAACATTTATCAACGATGGTCTTGCTGGTTTTAGCGCTGCAAAACAAATTATTGGCTTTGCAGGAGATACCGAAAGAATAAGCCCGAAATATAAAGCCAAAACAAATAAATTTTACACCGAAATGCTTAGTCTGCCGCCCGGCGTTGACTTTGAATTTGAAAGATCAAGATTTTTTGTTGAAAGCGTATTGAAACATCCGGTTAATATTAGCAACCCGGTTATTTCGTATGAAAATAACGTCAGGCAAGGGATTGTTATTTTTCCTGGCGCGGGGGTATTTAAGCGTGCCTGGGGCGCTGAAAAGTTCCTGGAATTAATTAAGCGGATCAAACAGCATACCTCCATGCCGGTTTACCTGGTCGGCGGCCCTGCTGAAATGGCAACAGGGGACTATCTAATGGCAAACCTTCCGCCGGGCAGTGCCGATAATTTAACCGGTAAAACCTCGTTACTTCAATTGGTTAATCTTATCGGCAATGCCACACTGATTATCGCAAATGAAACGAGCGCTGTGCATATTGCCGCTGCTACACAAACAAAGGCTATTTGTATTTTGGGCGGCGGACATTTTGGCCGTTTTGCGCCATACCCCGAACATATTATCAGCAAGCCATTGTGTGCTTATGAAAAAATGGATTGTTACAATTGTAACTGGAATTGCAAATTTGAAACCAGGGAAAACGCGTCGTATCCCTGCATTTCAAATGTACGTTTAGAAATGGTATGGATGGCAATATTGCAATTGTTGCCGACTGAATAAAGATAAGTTATTTACTACTGCTTTTTTTTATTTTTTTCCTGTGCTCACTATGTGTTTCATGAAATCTTCTTCCGCTTTTGAAAGTTGATTTTTATTTTGTTCTTTGAACTTTTCATATTCTACGCGGGCTTTGCCAATGGCTTGTTCGTGGCTCACAGTACCTGCATGATACAGGATTTCTTTTCCAGTCAATTTCAGAAAATCGTTTAAACGTCCCGCCCAGTCTTTCATATACATCGGTGTTTGGTTTAATGCCTGTAGCTCGGCTACTTCTAAATAAGCTGTTACCATTCTGTTTAATATGGTCAGTTCATTTTCGTCAAGATAATTTTTTGCAATTTCTGTTTCCTGCTGTGTTGGATTTCTTCCTTTGAAATTGGTTAATCCTAAATTGGGTTTTGCTGCATCAATTCTATAAAAAATCACTTCCGCTGCGGTGCTGCCATGTGCTGCCCAATGCATTTTGTTTTGAATTGATTTGAAAAATGCTTCACTCAATTCTGTTTTTGGATTATAGTCAATACTTGTGGCATAAATATCCAGCACTTTTCGCCAAAATACTTTTTCGCTGCTTCTTATATCACGGATTCGCGCCAGCAACTCCTCAAAATAATTTCCTTTCCCCCCGTTTTTAAGTAAGTCATCGTTAAGCGTAAATCCTTTTACGATGTATTCTTTTAAACGCTGCGTCGCCCAAATTCTGAAGGCTGTACCTCGTTGCGACTTTACACGATACCCTACTGATATGATTACGTCAAGATTGTAAAAAGTAGTATCATAAATTTTCCCATCAGAAGCAGTATGTCGGAAATTCCGACATACTGCTTCTTCCCGCAACTCCCCTTCCTTAAAGATGTTGCCTATATGTTCTGTGATAGTAACCCGGCTTTTTTGAAAAAGCTCCGCTAATTGTGCTTGCGTTAGCCAAACAGTTTCATCATCAAGACGGGTTTCTATTTTTGTCGTCCCATCTTCAGTCTGGTAAATTAGTATCTGTGATTTTTGCTCCATTTATTAAAACCATAATGCTTTTTCAAAACTATAAAAAAGTATGGCAGATCACATTGTTATTATTGCCACAATAAATAACCCCGTTAAAATTTACGAAGTAATTACTTCGTAAGCCTGTGGTGGTTGTAAATGAATTTTGTTTCTGTATGAATTTTCCCACCACCAGAAGCAGTATGCCGGAATTCCCGACATACTGCAATAGCTGTAATTAACTAATTACTGTTACATTTGCGCTTATATTTTATTCTTTAATGAAGACATACTTCCGGCTTCTATCTTTTGCAAAACCTATTGAAAAGTTTGCCATCCCTTATATACTTTACACCTTGTTATCTGTGGTGTTCAGTTCAATGATTTATCCTTTGCTCATCCCTCTGCTCAATACGCTTTTTGCCTCAAAGGAAGCCGTGATTACCGTTGCGGCAAAGCCGCACATGCTCTTGGACATTACCGGCTGGTTTAAATATTACATGTACTTTTTTATTAAACAAGAGGGTCAGTGGGGGGCATTAAAATATGTATGCATCCTCATCATTATAACGATGTTCATCGGCAACTTTTTCCGGTACCTGTCTGCCCGCACTATGGAAAATTTGCGCTTGCATACGTTGCTAAACCTCCGTCGGACCGTATTTAATAATGTAATGGACATGCACCTTGGCTTTTTTAATAACCAGCGAAAAGGCGATATTATTTCCAAAATTGCTTCAGATGTGCAGGTAGTCCAATTTTCCGTGACAGCTACCTTGCAGGTTATTTTCAGGGATCCGGCGCAGATGATCGTTTTTATGATTTTGCTGTTCATGACCTCAGTAAAATTAACCTTGTGGTCGTTGCTTGTGGTGCCTGTTTCCGCTTTTATCATTTCTAAAATTGTAAAAAAACTAAAATCGCAAGCTATTGCTGCTCAACAGACTTATGGTAATATGATCAGCTACCTGGACGAAGCACTGTCCGGTGTAAAAATTGTAAAGGCTTTTAATGCAACCAATTATATCAAGGCCCGGTTTGACCGCGAAAACACCAAATATTCAAAAACGTTACGATCAATGGCCAAACGCCAGCAGGCTGCATCACCCGTGTCCGAAACTCTGGGCATCGCGATGGTCTCTTCTATCGTAATGTATGGCGGGTATCTTATTCTAAACAAAAGATCAGACTTAAACGGCGGTCAGTTTATAGAGTACATAGCCATTTTTTCGCAATTGATGCGCCCGGCCAAGTCTATATCCGATTCGTTCAGCAATATTCACAATGGCATTGCCGCCGGCGAAAGGGTTTTAGCGCTTATCGACGAAAAACCATTAATTGTTGATGCGCCCGGCGCTATTGTCCTGCACGGTTTCAGTGACAGCATTGAATTTAAAAATGTATCGTTTGCTTACGAGGAAAAGGCCGTTTTATCGGGTATTAATTTAACAGTGCCAAAAGGCAAAACAGTCGCATTGGTTGGCCCTTCGGGCGGAGGTAAATCGACACTTATGGACCTGATCCCCCGGTTTATGGAACCCCAATCCGGCGCTATATCGGTTGATGGTAAAAATATCCAACAGGTTAAAGCAGATTCACTCCGGTCGCTGATGGGAATTGTAAACCAGGAGTCCATCCTTTTTAACGATACTATTTTTAACAATATAGCCTTTGGTAAAACCAACGCTACAATGGAGGAGGTAGAGGCGGCCGCAATGATTGCCAATGCCCATAATTTTATTTTAGAGGCTGAAAATGGCTATCAAACAAATATTGGCGACCGCGGTACAAAACTATCCGGCGGTCAGCGCCAACGTATTTGCATTGCCAGGGCTGTATTAAATAATCCGCCGATCATGCTGCTTGACGAAGCCACTTCTGCTTTAGATACCGAATCGGAAAAACTGGTGCAGGATGCTTTGAATAACCTGATGAAAAACCGCACCTCCCTTATTATTGCACATCGCCTAAGCACCATTCAAAATGCAGATATTATTGTTGTGCTGGAAAACGGCAAAATTGTTGAGCAGGGGGATCACCAACAATTAATTGGCAATAATGGTTTATACAAAAGGCTGATTGACATGCAAACCTTTAATGCCGATTAAACAGGAAAGTAATTCCGCAGGTTCATCCGGGGTTCTTCATCTAAATTGTTACTTTGGCTTTATACTACGGTTTTGAGTTTTGAGCTAAATTTAGAATCAACAATTGTAACGTTTGTAAACCATGCCCCAAATTAGCAAAGCCGCTTATCAAACAAAATCAGCCGTACTATTTGTTATATTTAACAGGCCGGATACCACTCAGCGGGTTTTTGAACAGATAAGGGCAGCCAAACCCAAACGATTATATATCGCAGCTGACGGCCCCCGCCCGGGTGTTGCAGATGACGAAGCATTGTGTAATGAAACAAGGGAAATAATAAATAAAATTGATTGGGATTGCGAGGTAAAAACCTATTTCAGGAAGGAGAACGCAGGTTGCAAATATGGCGTATCCGCTGCTATAAACTGGTTTTTCAGCCACGAAGAAGAAGGGATAATTTTGGAAGACGATTGTTTACCGGCCAGCAGCTTTTTTAAATTTTGTGATACACTATTAGAGAAATACCGGCATGATACGCGCATAAGGCATATTACAGGATGCAACCTGCAATTGGGCAAAAAATGGGGGAATGCTACTTATTATTTTTCAAACAGGACCCATGTTTGGGGCTGGGCAAGCTGGAAAAGGGTTTGGGAGGATTATGATGTAAGCCTGAACAAATATAACGAAGATGAAGTGAAGGAGTTGATGGAAAACATTTATCCCGACCCGATAGTTGCCGAATGCTGGGCAAATATTTTCAAACAGGTAAAATCAGGTAATATTAACTCATGGGCCTATCCGCTTGATTTTGCTAATTTTTTTAATAACGGGCTGGTGATTATTCCAAATGACAACCTGATCTCAAACATCGGGTTTTACACCGGCGCCACTCATACCATAGATGAAAACAGCGTGTATGCCAATATCCCGCTAACGGAAATCGGCGAAATAATACACCCGGAAACTATGGTTCCCGAAAAACAGGCCGATCTTGCTATTATAAACCGTGACTTTAATATCGCGGGAATAAGGCGAAAGCAAAATAAACTGAGCAGACGGCTCAAAAAATGGATCAAATCAATGGTAAGCAAAAAGGCGGCCGGATAAAAATCCAGCCGCCTTTTGTTTATATTAAATAATTTAAAACCTGCTGATCCCGCTTAACTGCCCGATAACGCAGCTGCGCCACTCACAATTTCAGTAAGTTCAGTGGTAATGGCTGCCTGTCGTGCCTGGTTATACGAAAGTTTAAGGGCTTTCAATAAGTCGCCGGCATTTTCGGTAGCCTTGTCCATTGCGGTCATACGTGCGCCATGTTCAGAAGCGTTTGAATCCAATACGGCTTTGTATAGCTGAATTTTTATGTTTTTTGGTATTAGCTGCTCCACTATCAGTTCCTGGGATGGCTCAAGGATATAGTCGATCTGGGCAGCTTTTGTTTCCTTTTTGACCTCAATTTTTGGCACAGGGATCAATTGCTCGGCAACTAATATTTGCATAGCCGCGTTTTTAAATTGATTGTAAACCAGCTCAACACGGTCATAATCTCCATCTAAAAAGCCCTGCATAATGCTTTCGGTAATTTTCGAAGCATTCTCAAAGTTAAGATCAAGATAAAGATCATTATTGTTGCCAACAACATTATAATTGCGCCTTTGATAAAATTCCTGGCTTTTTTTACCGATTGCTACAATTGAAACATTACCTGCTCTCAGCTGACTGCTGTATTTCTCTGCAATCAGGTTATTGGCTGTTTTAATAACATTGGTGTTGAAAGCCCCTGCCAATCCACGATTGGATGACACCACTATAACCAGCACTTTGTCAGGTTCGCGTTCCACCAAAAAGGGAGATGACCCATCTTCAAGGCTTGCCGACAAACCTGCTAATAAGCCTTTCAGCTTATTGGCATAAGGGCGTAATTGTACAACCGCGTTGGTAGCCCGTTTCAGCTTCGCCGCCGAAACCATTTTCATGGCTTTGGTGATCTGCTGCGTCGAGCTTACGGATTTTATCCTGTTTCTTACTTCTTTTAAATTAGCCATTCTTTTTGAGATGTGAGATATGAGATTTGAGATTTGAGACAAACTCAAATCAAAATCGCAATCTATTATCTAATTCATTCTGTTAGATGTGAAAAGAGAAATCTCATATCTCACATCTAACATCTCATATCTAATTAATATTTCCCGGTCATTTCCTTTGCAACTGTTTCCAGTACGCCGGTTATCTGGTCGTCAAATTTACCTGCTTTAAGCGCAGCTAAAACTTCCGGATGACGTGCTTCCAGCTGACTGGTAAATTCGTTTTCAAATTCTTTGATCTTGTTTACCGGTACATTACGCATCAGGTTTTTAGTACCAAGGTATATGATAGCAACCTGTTTTTCAACGGTTACCGGTGCATATTGGCCTTGTTTTAATATTTCAACGTTACGTGCGCCTTTATCAAGCACAGTTTTGGTTGATGCATCAAGGTCTGATCCGAATTTCGAGAATGCTTCCAGCTCGCGGTATTGGGCCTGGTCAAGTTTCAGGGTACCGGCAACCTTTTTCATTGATTTGATCTGCGCGTTACCACCAACACGTGATACCGAGATACCTACGTTAATGGCCGGACGTACACCTGCGTTAAACAAGTTCGATTCAAGGAATATCTGTCCGTCGGTAATTGAAATTACGTTTGTTGGGATATAAGCTGATACGTCACCCGCTTGTGTTTCGATGATTGGCAATGCAGTTAATGAACCACCGCCTTTTACAATACCCCTGATTGATTCAGGCAGGTCATTCATTGCCTGGGCGATAGAATCATTCTGGCTTATTTTAGCGGCACGTTCCAGTAAACGGCTGTGCAGGTAAAATACGTCACCAGGATAAGCCTCACGGCCCGGCGGGCGACGCAACAATAATGATACCTCACGGTAAGCAACAGCCTGTTTTGAAAGATCATCATAAATGATCAGTGCAGGGCGACCTGTATCACGGAAGTACTCGCCGATAGCTGCACCTGCAAACGGTGCAAAGAACTGCATAGTCGCAGAGTCGGAAGCATTGGCAGCAACAATGATAGAAAACGGCATAGCGCCTTTCTCCTCAAGGGTACGAACAATGTTTGCAACCGTTGACGCTTTTTGACCGCAGGCAACATATATACATATTACCGGCTTGCCGGCATCATAAAATTCTTTCTGATTAATGATGGTATCGATACAAACTGCGGTTTTACCGGTCTGACGGTCGCCGATTACCAGCTCGCGTTGTCCGCGACCGATAGGGATCATAGCGTCAATAGCTTTAATGCCTGTTTGCAAAGGCTCGGTTACAGGCTGGCGGTAAATTACACCAGGGGCTTTTCGCTCAAGGGGCATTTCATAAGTTTTACCTGTAATTGGCCCTTTACCGTCGATTGGATTACCCAAAGTATCAACAACACGGCCAAGCATGCCTTCGCCTACGTTAATAGAAGCGATCCTGTTGGTACGTTTAACGGTATCACCCTCTTTAATATCATCAGACTTACCAAGCAACACCACACCTACGTTGTCTTCTTCAAGGTTAAGTACAATACCCTGTAACCCGGTACCAAACTCAACCAGCTCACCCGATTGTACTTTTGTTAGTCCGTAAACACGTGCGATACCATCGCCCACCTGGAGCACGGTACCCACTTCTTCTAATTCAGATTCTGACTTGAAGCCGTCCAACTGCTGACGCAAAATTGCCGATACTTCGTCTGGTCTTACCTCTACCATCTTTTAATTTATTAGGGTTTTAGTTTTAATTAGTAATTACCCTTTGGGCAAATTCTTTTTTTAGTTTTCTTAAATCACTGGCGATGCTGGTATCTACCTGCCTGTCGCCAACAGTTAAAACAAAGCCGCCAATTAAATCAGGATCGACTTTTGCTTCCAATTTTACCGCACCGCCCGTAGCAGCCTGAATATCAGCAATCATTTTTTTCTGATTAGCTGCAGACAAAGCTGTGGCGGATACCACGGTAGCTTTTATAATATGTTCTTTAATATCGTAAAGGTTGATGTACTCCGAAGCGGTTACATATAATACATCCCCGCGGCTCTTATTCACCATCAGCTTAAAAAAAGCAATGCTTACCTTGTTCACTCTCGCAGAAAAAATCTCTTCAAGAATATTGATCTTTTTGGAATGGGATACAATAGGGTTCGCTAACACCGCCTTTAATTCGGGATTAGCTTTTAAAGTATGATGAAAAAGCTCCATATCATTCTTTATCTCCTCAACCACTTTTTTTTCCTGGGCAAGGTCGATCAATGATTTGGCGTACCTGTTTGCTATTGTTAATTCTGACATTTTTTTGAGTAGTGAGCAGTGAGTGGTGAGTAGTGAGTGGTGAGTGGTGAGCATTGTACCCACTATTCACCATTCACTACTCACCATTCACTAACTTAATTTAACTTCTTTTAATAAGTCTTTAACCAGTTCATCCTGTTTCTTCTGGTCTTCAAACTGTTTGCGTAATATTTTTTCGGCAATTTCCAGCGAAAGTGACGCTACCTGGTTTTTAACATCAGCAATCGCTATCAGTTTCTGGTTATTAATTTCCTGGCGTGCAAGCTCTATCTGGCGGGCGCCTTCTTTTTGTGCGGTAGTTTTTGCATCGCTGATAATCTGGTTTTTCACCTTTGTTGCTTCATATAAAATGGCATCCCGGTCAGCACGGGCCTGTTTCAACAATGCTTCATTCTCGCCGGTTAAACGGGCCATTTCTTCTTTAACAGCCTCGGCCCTTGAAAGCGCGTCTTCGATAGATTGCTCGCGCTCTGCTACAGCAGCTAAAATGGGTTTCCAGGCATATTTACCCAGTATAAATAACAGTATCGCAAAACAAAGTGTAGTCCAAAAAACTAAACCAATCTGAGGGGTAACTAAATCCATAATTCAGAATATTTTTAATAATAAGTAAATCAAATTTAAAAACAACCCGGCGCCAACCGCTCCGGGTTATTTTTATGCTTTTTTCTAAAAGAAAGCTGCAACAACCACCGCGAACAGGGCCACACCTTCAACAAGGGCAGCAGCGATGATCATGTTTAGTTGGATTTTAGAAATAGCCTCGGGCTGACGGGCAATAGCCTCAACAGCTTTACCGCCGATCTGGCCAATGCCAATACCAGCGCCAATAGCTGCTAAACCAGCGCCAAGGCCACCCAGGCTACCGTGTACTCCAGCTGCCTGAGCTAAAACCACACCCATTCCAATCATTCCAGTCATTGTGTTTTAAATTTAAACGTGTATATATTATAG
>JBIOHE010000160.1:0-9716 GCA_044448725.1 Sphingobacteriales bacterium
CAACCACTTTGGATTTCTGGATGGTTTTTTTGCCATTTACCTGTACTTTAAATTCATTAATAAAAAACAAAAATTAAAGGGTTTATATACCATGTCGGTAAAAAAGCAGATGGAGAAAAACCCCTGGCTAAAATATACCGGCTCGTTTTCGGTTGAACCCGGCACCCGGTCGGTTGATGAAACATTAAGCTATGCCGCGGAACTATTGAACCAACCAGGCAATATCCTGCTTTATTATCCACAGGGGAATTTAGAATCCATAAATATACGGCATATTGAATTTAAGGACGGCATTTATGAAATTGTACAGCGCATTAGGGGTAATTGCCAGCTGATTTGGAGCAGCAACCTGATTGAATATTTTGAAAGCACCAAACCATCCACCTATTTCAACCTTTTAGATTGCGGCACTAACCACGATTTTGATTTTGAGGCATTAAAGCAAAAAGTAAACATACATCATTTGCAGGCGATGAAGAAAAATGTGAGGTTTACTGTGGAACCGGGGGAGAATTAGCCCCCTCTAAATCTCCCCCGGTTGGGGAGACTTTAGCTGCGCTCGTGTAGATTTTTTAGCCCTACCTACCTGGAGGATTATTCACTGATTTTTGTTTTTTTTATTAGTGTTCATGAGGGCTTTGCCGTTTAGGTGGGGCTATTCCCCAATCCTCTTCAACCCAGCTTTGGCATCATTATCTATATCAGTCTGATATTGGTGGTCGTGCATATCAAGCGCCTGGTTGTAGTAATCGCCAGCCCTTTTATAATCCCTCTTTACTTCATAAATGCGGCCTATGCTTAATGCTGCATTGGCCGAATAATAGTAGTGCGTTGCTTTGCCAAGGTTAATTGCCCGCTGGTAGTTTAAAACAGCATCGCCTATTTTATCGGTTTTATCATAGATCCTGCCGAGGCGGTAATAATATTCTGTTTTATCCCTTAATAATTTCAGGCTGCTTATATCTTTATTCGTCAGCTGGGCTAATGCCTTGCTGTAATAACCGCCGTCAAAATAAAACCGGGCTTTTAACAATTCAATATCGGGCTTTACATCATTTGCTTCGCTTAAAGCCAGCTGATCTTTTTCATCAATAACATAGCCCCTGCTTTTAACCATTTTTATGTACGAAGCGTATTTTTCCGGGTCATTTTGCAGCAGATAATAATAAGCAATCTTTAAATAGACGTCCTTTATATAATTCGTCCCTCTAAACTCCTTAACAAAAGCAAATAATGCCGAAGGGTTCTCATTATCCAAACGGTTAAGTTTGGCACAACCTAAAAGGTAATCAATAGCGGGCAGTTTTATAAATTCATTTGATTTTGGCGCGGCTTCCAGAAAATTGATAGCATCATCATTATGGGCAGTTTTTGAAGCAACATAACCCTGTAAATAGGCTTTGAGTAAACTATTGCTGTCCATCCCTGATAAATAGTCAATCAGTTTGGTGTAGTCGTTCAGGTTGTGGAGTACGTTTATATCGATGCTGCAAATGAAAAAGATAACCTCGTTATTATAATAGCTGTACTTTGTTTTTGGCAGTTCGGCTTTAAGCGCTTCGAGCTGTTTTATGCCGGATTGAACATTACCGCTCATCCCCAAAAAACGCGTAATGCTTTTAAAACTTGCAGGTATGGAACCGAAAACAACATCAACCAGGTCCAGACTTTTACGGTCAGGTAAAAAATCCGGGAATTTTTTGGCATTATCCTTTAACAAATTGCTTGCCTTTTTTGCATCAAGGGCAGAGGAAACATAATCGCCAAACCTTGCCTTTAAAAACGACCATTGTATATAAACCTCGGCCTGGGAAAAAAGATAGTAGGGAGATTTACTGTCATTATCTTCCAAAGCCGATAGCCTGGCGGATCTGTTATCCTTTAGCCTTTCATAATCGATTTTGCTCTCCGAGGCCAGCAAACTAAAATAATCAATATAATTATCGAGCAATACTGTAATGCCGTTTTGCGGGTTTTGTGCTTTTTCCTTTTGGATCAGTAATCTTGCCTCGTTCATTTTAAGGCTTAAAATGGCTTTATAAGCATCGGTACAGTTGGCGTCAAAATTAAAATTCGCCTTTGCTGATAACGTACAGGTAAGTAAAAACAGTAACAGCAGCGGATATTTTCTGATCATGATGGGCCAAAGATATTGAAAACAATTTATTGCCGTTAACCGGGCTGAAAGCCTTATTGTTTTTAATCTACAACCAAAAAATATTCCAAACGTATAAAAACAACAATTATGCTATTAAAGCACCTATGGAACATATTAATAACGGCCATCTTATTCATCAATTGTTTGAAGTACAAAGACTGAAAACCCCTGATGAAATAGCTGTAATTTTTGGTAAAACAAAACTAACATACAATCAGTTAGGGCAAAAAGCCGATAATTTGGCTTCGGCGATACTGGTAAATTCACCTGCTTCATTAATTGCAGGGGTGAGTACCGTGCGCGCGGTAGAAACAATAGTGAGTGTGCTTGCTATATTAAAATCGGGCAAAGCCTACTTACCGCTTGACCCGGATTATCCTCAGGAACGCTTGCAACAAATTATAACCGACTCGGGGATCGACTTGTGTTTAACAATTTCTGCACAAAAAGATCTTTTTACACCGCTCTCTGTCAATATTTTGCTGTCAGATAAAGAATACGAAACAAAAACTGAAACTATTCCGGCAAGCCGTTCAGCTTGCTATGTGCTATACACATCGGGCTCAACCGGAACACCGAAAGGCGTTTCAATGGGGCATGCGGCAATGGCAAATTTATTGTCGTGGCAACAAAAAAATTCGATATCAGCAACCGGGGTTAATACCTTACAGTTTGCGCCCCTAAGTTTTGACGTTTCCTTCCAGGAAATATTTGCCACCTTAACTACAGGCGGAACACTAATTTTGGTTGATGATAATTTAAGGGTTGATCCGAACAGGCTGTTGCGGTATATCGACGAACACGCTGTAAACCGGATATTTTTACCATTTGTAGTACTGCAATACCTTACTGAAGCCGCTGATGCTGAAAAACATTTTCCGGCTTGTTTAAAGGAAGTAATGACGGCAGGCGAACAATTAAAGATCACTCCGCAAATTGTCCGCTTTTTCTCCGCCTTACCTCGCTGCGTCTTATTTAACCAATATGGCCCAACGGAAACCCATGTCGTAACCCAATTAATATTAAACGGCGATCCGACCAAATGGCCGGCGCTGCCAACTATTGGGATTCCCATTGATGAAACGGAGATCCTTATCCTTGATGAGGAATTAAAAAAACTGCCTTATGGCGAAACCGGTGAACTTTGTGTAAGCGGCCTTAGCCTTGCAGATGGCTATTTGAACCGCCCCGAAATGACTGCCGAAAAATTCGTTTTATGGCAGGAAACTGAAACCAAAACCACAAGGATCTATCGTACCGGCGATCTGGCCCGCTACCTGCCCGATGGAAATATTGAATATTTAGGCCGCCGTGATACCCAGGTAAAAATTCGTGGCAACAGGGTTGAGTTGGGCGAAATTGAAGTACTCATCAACCAGTTAAATGATATTCAACAGGCTATTGTAGTTGCACGCGAGGATGTTCCGGGATCAAAACGGCTGGTAGCGTACCTTGTTTCGGCAAAAAACAAACCCGATACCGACTATGTAAGAAAAAGCATAGAGAAGCAACTGCCTGATTTTATGCATCCATCGGCTTATGTATGGTTAAATGAGCTGCCCAAAACCACCAGCGGAAAGGTTGACAGGAAAAATCTGCCAAAACCAGGCATTGCACGCCCCGAATTGAGCGTGTTGTACAAAGCGCCCTCCACTCCCACCGAAAAAAACATTACCGGCGTATGGACGGAATTGCTGTTGCTGGATAAAATAGGCGCCGACGACAACTTTTTTGAATCAGGCGGTAATTCATTGCTTGCCTTAAAAACTGTCGCCGTGTTAAAGCAGCGCTTTGGCTATGAGGTACCCATTACCAAATTGTACCAGTTCCCAACCATTACAGGGCTTGCAAACCTGATAAACGGCGTGAAAAAAATAGCCCGAATTTCAAAAACTAACAAAAACAAAGACAAAGCCCTTAACAGGGATATAGCCATTATTGGCATGGCGGGCCGTTTCCCGGGTGCAAATACCATCGATGAATTTTGGGAAATGCTTACCGAAGGAAGGGAAACTATTAGTTTCTTTACTGATAATGATCTTGATCCTGCTATACCCGACAGTGTAAAAAATGACCCAACATATATAAAAGCACGCGGTGTAATTGAAAAAGCAGATGAATTTGATGCTGAATTTTTCGGTTTTAACCCACGCTCCGCTGAATTATTAGACCCCCAGCAAAGGATATTTTTAGAGATCGCCTGGGAAGCCCTGGAGAGCAACGGTTATCTGCCGCAAAAATATGCAGGCTCGGTTGGTGTATTCGCCGGCTGTGGCTACAATACCTATTTTACGAATAACGTGTTGGCCCATCCTGACCTGGTTGAAAAAAACGGGCATTTCAACGTCAGATTACTAAATGAAAAAGACTACATAGCTACCCGCACCGCCTACCAGTTAAACCTTACAGGTCCTGCCGTGGCAGTTTATTCCGCCTGCTCTACCTCATTGCTGGCAATTGCCCAGGCGGTAAACAGCATCAGGGAAGGTCAGTGTGATATTGCGCTTGCAGGCGCAGCCACAATTACTTCGCCGTTAAAAAGCGGGCACTTTTACGAAGAAGGTTCGATCATGAGCAGTGATGGTCACTGCAGGCCTTTCGATGCAGCAGCAACAGGTACTGTTTTCAGCGATGGCGCCGGGGTGGTGCTTTTAAAAAGTCGTGAAGATGCGGAACGCGACGGCGATAAAATTTATGCGGTAATTAAAGGTATTGGTATTAATAACGATGGCGCAGACAAGGGCAGTTTTAGCGGCCCAAGTGCACAGGGTCAAGCTGGGGCTATCGCTATGGCTATTAATGATGCAGGTATAGCTGCATCGTCCATTACGTATATTGAAGCTCATGGCACAGCCACCCCTTTGGGCGACCCGATAGAGATTGAAGGCCTTAACCTTGCTTTTGGCACACAAGAGCAAAAGCAATTTTGCGCTATTGGTTCTGTAAAAAGTAACCTGGGCCATTTAACTGCGGCTTCAGGTGTGGCAGGCCTCATTAAAACGGTTTTGGCTTTACATCACCGGCAAATACCACCTACATTGTTTTATAACAAGTTGAATCCTAATATAAACCTCGATGATAGTCCTTTTTATATTAACGCAGCTTTACAGGCTTGGGAAAGCACTGAAAAAAGGCATGCAGGCGTAAGCTCTTTTGGCGTTGGCGGCACAAATGTACACCTCGTACTGGAAGAGTTTGAAAATGTAGCGTTACAATCCGGTGATTCAAAACCTTTGGCACTGATCACGTGGTCGGCAAAAACCGAAAGCAGTGTCAGCAATTATGCTAAAAAGCTTGCTGCCTATGTTGACGATCATAGAAATGTTAACCTATCAGATGTAGCATGGAGTTTACAAAGTACAAGAGCAGATCTTAATTCGCGCAGGTTTGTAATAGCAGGCGGCGACGACGATCTCATATCAAAACTGAGCAGCGAAACCCCTGATCCTTCTGCATCAAAAAGACTTAGTTCAAAAGCATCCGAGGTAGTGTTTATGTTCCCAGGACAGGGTTCACAATATGTAAACATGGGCAAGGATATTTATGAAAACGAACCGATTTTTAAAGGGGCAGTCGATGAATGTATTGAATTACTAAAAGATGCCCCGCAAGCCGATATATTTAACATTATATATCCGCAGGTTGTTGATGAAATATCCGCAGAAAAACTAAAAAACACTTTTTATACCCAGCCCGCCATATTCATTATAGAATATGCGATGGCAAAATTATGGATGAGTTGGGGAATTCAGCCTACTGTTTTTACCGGGCATAGCATTGGCGAATTTGTAGCTGCACATTTTGCCGGAATATTTGATTTAAAAGATGCGCTCAAATTAATATCAACCAGGGCAAAAATGGTAAGCGAAGTTGCAAAAGGCAGCATGCTTTCTGTACGAATTGATGCAACCCAACTGGAGGCTATTTTGCCAGACAACCTTTCTATAGCGGCTGTCAACAGCAACAAATTATGCGTTGTTGCCGGAGAGGATAAGATTGTTGAAGAATTTGCAGCGAAATTAGCCGAAAAAGACATTCCGGGCCGTTTATTACAAACAAGTCATGCTTTTCATTCGGCTATGATGGATGATATCGTTGAACCATTTGAAGCAGTTATAAAGACAGTAAAATTAAACCCGCCGGTAAAACCTATTGTATCCACGGTTACCGGCAATTGGATGAGCGAAGCCGAAGCAACCGATCCTGCATATTGGGCGCAGCATTTACGTAAAACTGTACGTTTTGCAAATGCTATAGATACCCTCCAGGAAGATGAAGGCCGTTTACTACTTGAAGTTGGCCCGGGTTTTGCATTGGCAACACTTGCGCGTCAGCAAGTTACGGCGAAGTCAACTCCAATTTTAGCCGGATTTGAGAAAAATGAAACAAGTACGGAGTACTATTCCGTATTAAGGGCGTTAGGCCAGTTATGGTTAAACGGTATAACACCTGATTGGAAAGGTTTTTATCAAGACCAACAGCGGTTAAAAATCGATCTACCGGCCTATGCATTTGATAAAAAACGTTACTGGCTCGACCCGATACCCCCGGTAAAAGCTGAAGCGACAATTTTGGAAACAGACATAATACCATTAAAAACAGAACAAAAACCTTTACAACATAGCCCGATGAGACAAGAAATATTAACCGGCAAATTAAAAGAATTATTCGAAGATGCTTCCGGCATTGAGATAGATGATGCATCGGCGGATATGAATTTTATTGAGATAGGATTTGATTCGCTTTTACTGACCCAAATAGCTACCAATCTGAAAAAGGAATTTAATGTCCCTATTACTTTCAGGAAACTATTTGAAGAGTATAACACCATTCACCTGCTGGCAGCCTATTTAGATGCCAATTTACCGGCAGAAGCCATTAAGCCGCAGGCAGCACCCGTTCAAAGCCAGCCTGTTTATAGTGCACCCGCTCCCGCTTTCCAGGGACAGGCGGCTAACCCTGCTTTAGATTTAATACAGCAGCAAATACAAATGCTGGCCAGCCAGCTTGCAGTTATGCAAAATGGCAGTGCGCCACAAGTTGCAGCTCCTGTTGCAGCACCCGTAGCTGTGGATGCAAAACATCAGATCCAATATGACCTAACCCCCGAAGAGCAGGTTGAAGTAAAAAAACCGTTTGGAGCAACTGCCCGTATCGAAAAACAGGTACAAGGCTTGACTGAAAAACAACAATCATTTTTACAAAAGTTAACGCTTAGCTACAATAATAAAACCAGGGGAAGCAAAGAATATACCCAAAAACACCGCTCCTACATGGCCGATCCGCGTGTGGTTAGCGGGTTCAGGCCTTTGACAAAGGAAATTGTTTACCCAATCGTGGTAAACCGCTCCAAAGGCAGCCGCTTATGGGATATTGACGGCAACGAATATATTGACGCCTTAAATGGTTTTGGCTCAAGCTTTTTAGGCTACCAGCCCGATGTTGTAAAACAGGCCGTTTTGGCCCAGGTTGAAAATGGCTACGAAATTGGCCCGCAGCATGAATTAGCAGGCGACGTTTGTAAAATGATTACTGAATTTACATCATTTGACCGTGCAGCCTTATGTAACACGGGTTCCGAAGCGGTTTTAGGCGCTATGCGTATTGCCCGCACCGTAACAGGCCGTTCTTTGATCGTTGCCTTTGCCGGGTCGTACCATGGCATTAACGATGAAGTTATTGTTCGCGGCACCCGGAAACTAAAAACAATTCCGGCAGCCCCCGGCATTATGCCTGAGGTGGTTCAAAATATGCTGATCCTGGATTATGGCACCGATGAGACTTTAAGAATAATACAGGAAAGGGCACACGAAATTGCAGCTGTACTGGTTGAACCAGTACAAAGCAGGCGGCCCGAATTTCAACCCGTTGAATTCCTGAAAAAGGTAAGGCAGATCACAAAAGATTCAAACGTAGTATTGATATTTGACGAAGTGATCACCGGTTTCAGGATGCATCCCGGCGGCACGCAGGCCATGTTTGGCGTCAAAGCAGATATCGGCACTTATGGCAAGGTAATTGGCGGCGGCATGCCTATAGGGGCTATCGCGGGCACAAAACAATACATGGACGCGCTCGACGGCGGATTCTGGCAGTATGGCGATGCTTCGCAACCCGAAGCAGGTGTAACCTATTTTGCCGGCACCTTTGTAAGGCACCCGCTGGCGCTTGCAGCCGCAAAAGCATCCTTACTCTACATGAAAAACCAGGGGCCGGCTTTACAGCAGGGCTTAAATTCCCTTACAAAATATTTGGCCGGCGAATTGAATACAATTGCCGAAAAAGATGGACTGCCACTGTTTATACCATCATTCGGATCGCTTTGGAAAATTAAGTTTAAAGAAGAGCTTCCTTACGGAGAGTTATTATTTACACTGATGCGTGAAAAGGGCATTCATATTTGGGATCTTTTCCCTTGCTTTTTAACGGCGGCACATACTACAGCCGATGTAAACAAAATTATAACAGCCTTCAGGGAAAGTGTCGATGAACTGATTGAAGCCGGATTTTTCCCTTCAAACAGACCAAAAACAAATATTATTAAAGAAGAACTAAATCCATTAATGGAATCACCTTTCCCCGGCGCTAAACTTGGCCGCGACAAAGATGGAAACCCGGGCTGGTTTATCAGCGATGCAAAAAATCCGGGCAAGTATTTACAGGTTAAACTAAACGGACATTAATTTTGGACAAAAACAATTTAATTTACGATACTATCCCGGTTGAATTTGATCCCTTTGCCGGGATTGAAATTTCACCGGCGGTTACCGTCGGTGCTCCGCAAACGGTTGACGGTAAACCTGTTTTTGATTTAAGCCCAGTAGAATTTGACCCTTTTGCAGATCCTGAAATTTCGACTGCGACACCTGTTATCGCACCAAAATCAGACGAGAGAAAACCTGTAGTAAAAACAAGCCCGGTTGATTTTAATCCTTTTGCCGGCCCGGAGATCTCGTTAATAGCTCCTGCTACGGAACCACAGGTTGAAATATGGACTTCCTGCCTTATAGGCGAGGCTCCGGCAAGTTGCGCTTACAACGAATGTGCCTCGCTGCAATTGACAGGCGTTTTTAATAAGGATGCCATGCTCCGTGCTTTACAGGAAATTGTAAATATGCACCAGGCACTCAGGATGTCGTTCAGCGCTGATGGTAAAAACATTTGTGTTTTCAAAGAACTAATTTTGAAGGTAGATTACCAGGACTTGTCCCCGCTATCTTCTGAACTACAGCAAAAATTCATTACTGATAGCAATAAAAATAATGTACTGACGCCGTTTGATCTTATTAATGGCCCGCTTTTCAAAACATCACTGTTTAAATTAGCTGATCAGGTGCATTATTTAACATTCGTTGCGCATCATATTATATGCGATGGCTGGTCTATCGGAATTATGATGCAGGATTTAAGTAAATTGTATTCGGCCTGCGCCAAAAATCAATTTATCCACCTGCCTGCTGCGCCTCTTTTTACCAGCTACGCAACCGAACAACTGGCCTTAACAGAAAGCGCGTCATACAAAGAAACAGAGCAATACTGGCTTGACCAGTTTAAAGGG
>JBIOHE010000161.1:0-9713 GCA_044448725.1 Sphingobacteriales bacterium
CCGCCGGGTCAGCCGTAACAGGGGTTACCGTTACCGATGCGGCCCTGTTGCTCACCGTTCCTGTATAATTGAGGGACCCCGGTGCTATTTGGGTCATCGTGGCCGCTGCCGGGTTCAGCGTAAAACGGCGCAAATTTGCATTGGCTGATATCGACCTGGTTATAGTTGCAGTATAAGTGGTAGAAGCCAGGTGATCTGCCGATGTGATGACAACAGGGATAGTATTGGCGCCAAAAGCTAAAGGAATGCTGGCCGAAGCTGTGCCCGATGCTACCGTTGTGCCGTTAACGGTAATAATTGCTGTTGGATCAATGGTAGCAGGCGTTAAACTTATACCGGCAGTCAGTTTGCCCACAGTTTCGGTATAAGCAGTAGTACTACCGGCAAAAACCGGACTTAGTGAACCAACACCCGGTGTAAGGCCCGAAAGGAATACACTGCGGGTTAGCGTAACTGTATAGGTTGATACAGTAACGCCATCCTGGGCGGTACTCACAAGGGTAATGATATTTGATCCGGGGGGTAAATTAATACTGCCCGATGCCGTGCCCGATGCTACCGGTGTACCATTGACCGTCACTGTTGCAAATGGGTTAGTCGTTGTCGGGGTTAGGGTTACCGACGAAGTAGCATAATCAACTATGCCTGTATAATTGAGGGTGCTGCCAACCTGGGTTATTATAACCCCCGGGTTAACCACTATATGGCTCAATGAAGCAATTGTTGACACTGCCGTGCGGTTTACCGTTATGGTATAGGTTTTTGTTGTTACACCATCCTGGGCCTTGCCCGTAACAGTTATGGTATTGGGGCCAACATTCAGGCTAATGGGGCCGGATGCAGAACCTGAAGTTACAGCATTGCCGTTCACCGTTACAGTAGCCTTAGGGTTGTTGGTAGTGGGGGTTACAGTGATGCCGGAAGTAGTGTAAGGCACCGTTTGCGCATAAGAGGTTATCCCCGGTGCGAAGAATTGGTCAAATGCACCGCTGCTTGCTGTCAGGTTACTTAAGCTGGCGTCGGTAATTGCTACTATCTTAATATTCAGGTTTGCCTTACCGCTTCCCACGGCGTTATAAGCAGTTACAGTATAATTTGTTGCCGGGCTGGCCGCCGTTGGCGTGCCGCTAATAACGCCTGTATTGGTATTAATAGTTAAACCTGCCGGTAAAAACGGGCCGGTGTAATAACCGCCCACAGGAATAATCTCTTTAACTGCGTTGTTGCCTGAATCGCCTATGTAAACCTTGCCGGCGGCATCGATAGCTACACCGACAGGGAATTTGAAACCAATGCAGATTGTAAGCTGCGCGCCGCCGCCCACCGGCATTTCTTGTATGCGTTGGTTATCTGTATCGGCAACATATACGTTACCGGCAGCATCGACAGCTAAAAAGTTCGGGGCAGCGAAACCAGAGCCGATAGTAACCGGGGCGCCGCCGCCCGCCGGTATTTTTTTTGCGGTGGTGTTATCAATAACATAAACGTTTCCGGCGGCATCGACTGCTACACCTTCGAGGGCAATGAAACCCGAGCCTATGGTAACCGGCGCACCACCCCCCGCCGGTATTTTTGTTACGGTGCCGCTGATATAATCGGTCACGTAAACGTTGCCGGCAGCGTCGACAGCGATACCCCTCGGATCATTGAAACCCGAGCCGATGGTAAGCGGTGTACCACCGCCCGCTGGTATTTTTTTTACGACGTTGCCAGCGGTCACGTAAACATCGCCGGCAGGGTCAACGGCTACAACCATCGCGCCAAAGAAACCCGTGTTAATGGTGACCTGTGTGCCGCCGCCTGCGGGTATTTCTTTTACAATGTTGCCACCAGCCACGTAAATATTGCCGACCGCATCGACCGCTACACTGGCCGTTGACAAGCCGGAGGCAATGGTAACCGGCGTAGTGTTATAAAACTGGGTAGCTACGTGGCTGCTGGTTGGCGTCAGGGGTGAAATTGCGGTACCGGCGGTATAGGTTTGCGGGCTGGCGTAACTGATTGTTGGTAACGGAGCTGTCAGGCGTTTTACTGTTATGGTATAGGGATCAGTGGTTATACCATTAGGGGCCTTACCTGTAACGGTTATGGTATTTGAGCCTGCATTTAAGCTGATGGGGCCGGATGCTGAACCCGAAGCTACCAGTGTGCCGTTAACCTTTACAGTAGCGCCAGGGTTGTTGGTAGTTGGTGTTACGGTGATGCTCGACGTAGTAAACGGCACAGTTTGTGTATAGTGATTTGTCCCGGAAGCGAAGGCCTGGTCAAATGCGCCGCTGCTTGCAGTCAGGTTGCTTAAGGTAGCGTCGGTATTGCTGGTGGCGGTTATTATCTTAATATTGAGGTTTGCACTGCCGCTTCCGGCCGCGTTGTAAGCGGTTACTGTATAATTTGTTGCCGGGCTTAACACAGTCGGCGTGCCGCTGATAACGCCTGTATTAGTGTTAATAGTTAAACCAAGCGGCAAAAAGGGGCCGGTATAATAACCGCCCGCAGGAATGAGTTCTTTAACCGCGTTATTGCCTGCATCGGCAACATAAACTTTGCCGGCAGCATCAATCGCAATACCCTCCGGATTACTAAAACCCGAGCCGATGGTAAGCGGCGTACCGCCGCCCGCTGGTATTTCCGTTACCGTGCCGCTGGCGGCATTGGACACGTAAACGTTGCCGGCGGCGTCGACGGCTAAGCCGGCCGGGCCATTGAAGCCTGTGCCGATGGTAAGCGGCGTGCCACCGCCTGCCGGTATTTCTTTTACGGTATTATTGTATACATCTCCCACGTAAACGTTGCCGGCAGCGTCGACAGCTTCACAGTCTGCCAAAGTGTTAACCGAGTTGATGGTGAGCTGCGTCCCTCCCCCTGCCAGTATTTCTGTTACGGCACCGTTGCCGGAATCAGACACGTAAAGGTTGCCGGCAGCATCGACAGCAACATTGTGCGGCCAAATAAAACCTGAGCCGATGGTAACAGGCACACCGCCGCCCGCCGGTATTTTTTTTACCTGGCCGTTGCCGGTATCTGCCACGTAAACATTGCCGGCCGCATCTACAGCCACACCGGCCGGGCTAATGAAACCAGAGCCGATGATAACCGGTGTACCGCCCCCCGCCGGTATTTCTTTTACGGTGTTATTGAATGTATCTGCCACGTAAACGTTGCCGGCAGCATCTACAGCTATCCGTGCGGGTTATTGAAACCCGAGCCGATGCTAACCGGCGTAGGATTATAAGCCTGGGCGGCTACGCCGCTGGCGGTTGGCGTTAGCGGTGAAATGGCTGTGCCGGCGGTATAGGTTTGCGGGCTGGCATAGCTGATGGTTGGCGCCTGTGCAAGTAATTTAAAGGGCGCCAATAATATAAGCAGCAGGGCTGTTACGAAAAAAAACTTAGCCCGTAGCGCCGCACTTTGCTTTAATTGTTTTGCCGGTACAGGTTCAGGGAATTTGTGGTTAAAATTTTTCATGGCATTAGGTTTGAAAAAAGGCAGATGTTTTTTTAATAAAGGTAAATGTTTTTTGGTTGCATAGGACAAAAAATAGATAAATTAAAGTCAGATCATCCCCGGAAGAAAAAAGAGGACTGGCAGGGACGTATTTGCAACAAATATCCCTGATGCTGAAGTTCATACACCACCGGAAAATCCGGGTATTTATTGCGGCGTAAACCTAATAACTCCAATCATTAAAAAATATGATTCAGGACACTTTTTTTAATTAATATGAAAAGGTTGCGTATTAATTATCAATAGATTAAACAAAAATTAAAATAGCCTGAAGATAGAAAGGTCTGCTGACAAAAAAACAATATTCCTGACTCAATATTCAGGCAGTGAAGAAGAGGGATAAAATTTTATTGTCAGAACCGTGATTCGTAGGATTAAAAGATTACAGGATTAAAACAGCCGGAGACAGTGTAATCAATAAAATCAAATTAATCAGTGGTTCAGACAAACAAATCAGTATTTCAGCACAATATACCCTGTTTTATGTTTTGTTACCCCGTTTACGCTATAATCCATCGCGTAAAATAAGTGCCCGATACCTGCACCGCTCACCACTCACCATAAACCGGGCATTTTTGTAACAAACACAATCAGTCTGGTGTCATAAAAAAAAGCGAAATCATACAAAAACAATTTTGCCGTTATAATATTTATATTTGTACACTTAATTTTAATCAGACATGCCAGAGTTACTTAGTTTCCTGATTACTGCTATTTTAGTTTTATACATTATACGTAGTGTGGCGCGTATATTACTGCCTATGCTTTTTCAAAGTGTAGTTAACAAAGCACAGCAGCAACAACAAAATCAGCAGCAGAATTACAGGAGTAATACCAAAACAGAAAAAATAAAGGTTGACTACATACCAAAAACAAATAAAGGCACCGTCCCCGATTCTGAAGGGGAATTTGTTGACTATGAAGAGATAAAATAAAGTTTATGATACCCGAAGAAGTATTTAAACGCCGGCCACGACATAACAACACGCCTGAATCAATACTTCTGATCATCGCAAATTTTATTGTTGTAGCTGTTGCCGAATCAATATTTGTAAGCAAACACCATGTAAACTGGTTTTTTTGGGTTGTCATCGGCTTGCTCGCGGTGTACAATTTTTTCACCATCCGCAAATACCGCGAAGAGTTTGACAAGCTTACCGTCATTTCTTATGTTTTAAGCGTTGCAATACTTATTGCGGTGTTTTTCCTTATGACGTGAGTATTAGTTGATTGGGTTAGATTGAGTTGATTAGGTGAGCTTTATTTACAACCTTTACAACCTATTATAACCCTTACAACTATTGCAACCTTTTCAACTTGTTACAACTTAACACAACCCTAATAAAAAACATAATTCCTATTCTCACACAATTTTCTATTTTTGAGGATTAATAATCCCTTTAAAAAACATAGATGAATAACTGGTTCAAGCGGAATGGCATTCACTTTTTGATTGCAGCAATCTTTTTAATGATATGCTTTATTTATTTTTTACCTGCATTTCAGGGTAAAGCATTAGGACAGGGCGATGTATTGGGTGCTCAGTCAACCCAAAAAGAAGTAAATGATTACCGGGCAAAGGATACCACTATTTTGTGGACAAACCAGATATACGGGGGGATGCCAACCTTCCAGATCTGGGCGCCATACCCTAATAATATCACCACCTGGGTCGTAAAGGGCCTTACGGAAACTTTTCCTAATCCGCTTTATATCGTATTCCTATTATTGTTCGGCGCCTATTTTTTATTTTCCGTTTTAAAACTCAACCCATGGATAGCGGCGGCGGGAGCTGTTGCTTTTACATTTTCATCGTACAATATTATATTGCTCGCGGCGGGCCATACAAACCAAATTTTTGCTATCGCCTTTTTTGCACCGATACTGGCAAGCATAATTTTAATATTAAGAGGCAAATATTGGCTCGGAAGCTCCCTGTTGGTTTTCTTTTTAGCAATGGAGATACGTGCCAATCATATCCAGATGACCTATTATCTGCTGATTGCCATTTTGATTTTGATCGGTATTGAACTGTATAATGCCTTTAAAAATAAAACTACCGCAGCTTTTTTAAGGTCGCTTGTATTTATTGCTTGCGCTATAATTATTGCAATGGCAGTAAATGCTTCCTTATTATGGAGTACATATTCATACGGTAAGGATACTATTCGTGGGCAATCAAACTTAACCCAAAATACGAAGGCGCCAAGCAATGGCTTGCCTAAAGATTACGCCTACGAATACAGTCAGACAGTTGCAGAAAACTTAACCTTTTTAGTGCCAAACGCTTATGGTGGCGATACAGGGCTTGGGTCAATCGACTTTCAGAATTCTGAACTTTTGAAAGCGCTTCAGGGGGCACAAATAAACCAGCAACAGTTTCAGGTGCTGTCGCAGCAATTATCATCCTATTGGGGAGATAAAACCTTAACAAGCGGGCCGCACTATTTCGGCGCCGTAATTTGTTTTCTCTTCATATTTGGCTTATTTATTGTTAAAAACCGTTTAAAATGGTGGTTATTGGCAACGGTTGTCCTTACGATGCTATTGTCAATCGGAAGTTCTTTTCCTTATGTATCCGATCTGTTCTTCAGCTATTTCCCGCTTTATAATAAGTTCCGGTCAATTGAATCTATTCTTGCGGTAACAGGTTTGTTTGTACCAATTTTGGCATTGCTTGCCATCGGCGAGTTAAGCACCGGAACAAACAAGGCAGAGCTGTTCAAAAAATTAAAGATTGCTTTTTACATTACCGGCGGCCTCGCTTTAGTTTTGTTAGCGGTTCCTGAAGTGTTTTTAAGTTTTAAACAGAGCAAAGAGGCAGCCTTTTTGGGTCCGCTAACCCAGTTCTTAAATGGAAATAGCCAGGCGGCCGGCAATATTATGCGGGCGCTTCAAACCGACAGGGAAAACATTGAACGCTGGGATGCTTTCCGGTCGCTTATATTTATTGTGATAACATTCGGCCTTTTGTGGGCATTTATTAAACAGAAGGTAAGTACAACGGTATTGTCGGTTGGTTTATTCGTGCTGATCCTTGCCGACTTATGGCAGGTTGACAAACGCTATTTAAATGATGCTGTGTTCCAGGATAAACAAGACACCGCACAGGTAATTAAGCCGCGGGAAGTTGACGAGTTTATAATGAGGGATACCGATCCTGATTTCCGCGTTTTCGATTTGACCGCAGGTATTAAACAGGATACTTATAATCCGTTCTTTCATAAGTCTATCAGTGGTTATTCGGCAGCGCGATTAAAGCGCTACGATGAGCTGATTGATAATCAGCTTACTACGAATCCGGCAAATCATGATGTTTTAGACATGCTCAATACCAAATACTTCATTAACCAGGACACCGGAAGAAACTATAAGATGATTGCCAATCAAACCGCCTGCGGCCATGCCTGGTTTGTAAAAAGCGTAAAGTTTGTTAAAAATGCTGATGAGGAAATGAAAGCAATTTCTGCTTTTGCACCAAAGGATGAAGCGATAGTTGATAAGCAATACAAAAAAACGATCGATGAGAAACTACAGACAGCGGGCGACCCGAATGCGACTATTAAACTAACAAATTACAATCCCGACCATTTAACTTATCAAACAGGCTCAACCACGGCACAGATCGCGGTTTTCTCGGAGATCTATTATAATAATGGCTGGAAAATGCTGATCGATGGGGTAGAAGCGCCATATTTCCGTGCCGACTATGTGTTACGTGCTGCACAAATACCGCTTGGGAACCATAAAGTTGAATTCATTTTCCACCCGGCATCCTATTATACCGGCGAGAAAATTTCGATCGCAGGTTCCATTATTCTCGTGCTGGCCTTAGCCGGTGCAGTTTATTCGGAAACCAGAAGAAAGAAAGCGGTAGCTGTTGCTGCAAAGGCGAAAAAATAATTATCAAAAAAAAACGGCCAACTTTTTAAAAGTTGGCCGTTTTTTTTTGATAAAATATAATCTAAAGTAATTCGTAAATTTACATTATGAATTACCATCTGGAAAGAATTACTATAGATACAGGTATATGCCATGGCAAGGCATGTATCCGGCACATGCGATGGCCGGTTGAGGTAATTATTGATTTAATAGCCTCCGGGATGACATTTGACGAGATTATTGCGGATCATCCGGAATTAGAAAAAGATGACATTCTCGCAGCACTGGGCCTTATCTAATATTTTTGTCATTGCGAGCGAAGCGCGGCAATCGCGAACTATGCACCACCACCAAGCAAAGTTCGCGATTGCTTCACTCGTTCCTCGTTCGCAATGACAAAGCTGTTTTATTCCCTTACAACTTCTACAACCAACCAATCATCAATCATTCGTTCTCCTGTTCCATACCCAATACCACCCCAAATTAAAGGCGATAACTGCATGGTTAAATAAAGTTGGGATAAAACCATAATACCGCTTCATAATGTCAAAGCGTTCCGTTAAACTTTGGCGATGTCTGGCCTTTGACATTCCGCCAACCAGGTACCGGGCAACATAGCGGTGTACGTTCACTATCTTTTTTGCCTTTTTGGCTGCGTGGATGATCCAGTCGATGTCGGCGCTTAATTGGTATCGGCGGTCGTAGGGTGCCGTGATCGACCGGCGGATATATATCGCCTGGTGACTTACACTCATACCATATTTAAAACTTCGCCAGGTAAAGTGTTTCGGTGCTTTGTGGCGGCGTTGACCCAGGCTTTGTCCTTCGCTGTTTATCATTTCAGTTTCTCCGTAATAGATATCAGCATCCGGTGCCGAAGCGAAAACCTGTGCAACCGTATCCGGCGAAAAAAATTCATCCCCCGAATTCATAAACAGTACATAATCGCCGGTTGCCGCAGCAAGCCCTTTATTCATCGCGTCATAAATGCCTTTGTCCTTTTCGCTGATGAGTTTTGAGATATTGGCGCCATAACGGTTGATTATATTGACGGTGCCATCGGTAGATAAACCGTCAACAATAATATATTCAATATTAGCATAGGTTTGGTTTATTACCGACAGCATGGTCCGCTCAATATCTTTCACATTATTGTAAACAATGGTTATGACCGACAATTTGGGTTTGAAATCTGTCATTTGTTTAAAATGGATTGGTAAACGGCTAAATATTTTGATGCTACGATGTCATTTGTAAAGTTCTCCAATACTTTTTTTCGTGCATTGGCTGCCAGTTCCGTTTTCCTGCCGGGATTTAAAACATAATTTATCCCGGCTGCAAAATCCGCGGATGATTTGAATTGGGCCAGGTATCCGTTTTGCTGATGTTCCACCATATCAGGAATGCCCCCCGTATTGAAGGCTACTACAGGAGTTCCGCAGGCCAGTGATTCCATTACCGTGTTGGGCAGGTTATCTTCTATCGCCGGGGTAACAAATACGTCAGCGAGGCTGTAAAGCGCAGCTAAGTCCTGCTGCGATGTGATTACGTTCAGTTCGTGCACTTTGAAGGGTAATTGGTTTACATCAAATGATTTATTTTTTCCGAAAATAACAATTTCCACATCTTCAACGCCCGGGTAATCATTTTTCAGATGATCCAGCGCTTCAACTAAATAAGTGATGCCCTTGCGCCGGTCAAGGATATTGGCAGCGCCAAATAAGATGATTTTTGCTTTCGGGCTGATGTTCCATTTCAACCTTGCTTCAATTTTATCTTGTGGTGAAAAAATAACCGTGTCGATAGGGTTGGGAATGGTCTCAATGCGGAAACCCTTTAACATGGAACTTGTGCGGGCCACATCGGCCAGCCAGTGGCTGCAGGTTACAAAAACAATATTTTTTGCTGATTTAAGCATCCCGCTTTTACGCAGCCAGCCACGGTTTGAAATATCATCATCACCAATATCACGCAGCATCCAGCAATTGCCGCATTCCTTTACAAAATGGTTGCAATCCCCGGCATAGTGGCAGCCACCTGTAAAGACCCACATATCATGTAAGGTCCAAACTACGGGTTTGCCCGTTTCAAACAGCTGTTTGAAATTATTTATGGAAAGATACCCGCCGTTGGTCCAATGCAGGTGTAATATATCCGCATTTACAACAGGCGCTTGCTTGCTTATATCGGTGCCTGTCCCAGCGCTTGAAAATGCGAACCTTACCGATCTGTCTTTCGCCTTAAACCATATAAAAGGCAATCGCTCATAAAAAAAATTAAATTTTATCTTTAGCCTGCCGATGAAATTACCACCTGTGGTTACAACC
>JBIOHE010000162.1:0-9598 GCA_044448725.1 Sphingobacteriales bacterium
AAGTAATTGATATACCTTTATACGGATCGGATACAAGATTACCATCGGCATCGTATTGGTAGTAATTACTTGAGGTTGCCCCGGCAACGTTATTAAAACCATAAGTACCGGTTTGGGTTACGACATCCGTTACTTGGTATAATTGGTCGGGATTTGCGGCATTATAGGCATAGGTAAGATTATCCAGCGGTGTGCCACCTGAGCCACCATTTGTTGAATAATTGCGTTTAAGCGCCGTGATGTTCCCATCATCATCATAAGTAATCCCCGTTTCATCGAAACCGTCCGGATTTACGTTAAAAGGGATTGTTGAAGAACTATTCGGAGCCCTTTCGGCATATAAGGCGGAGTTTAATTGGCCAAGTTGATCATATTTATAAACGTAGCTGCGCTCATTAGATGTACTTGCCCCGCTATTATATTTATACGACCATTTTACAGCAGATATTCTGCCAGTATATGAAGGCGACGCGTTGCCAAGATTAGGGTCCGTTCCGTTATACAAATAGGTCATGCCAAACAAGTCTGTATTATCGTTATTGGTTACACCGGCATCATTGGCAAGGGTACTGTTATTTACGGTTAATAATTGCCTACGGATATTATACCTGTAATCCAATGTTTGCAAATATGCAGCAGTTGTTGTGCTATATCCCAATTGTTTGGTAACCATTTGGCCTATTTCATTATACGCATAACTAGCCAGGGTAATAGCGGCCTGAGCATTGTATTTCTGGCTGATTGTTTGGAGTCTTTCATTATTAATGTCGTACGCGTAGGTAGTAAGTATTGTATTGGTATTGGTTGTACCACTTCCTGTCACTTTAACCACTTTAACCTGCAATGGTCTCCCGGTAAAATCAGGTGCAAAGGTTCTGTAGTCAGTTATTCCATTCTGCGTGTTGAGGTGGTTGTTACTCTGTACCTGGATAAGATTGCTGTGTTTATCATAAAAATACACTCTGCTCAGCCACATGTTTGTTAATCCCGAGCCTACGGTTCTTTTCAAAACTATAGTGGGCATTCCCACTGTTTGCGTTGTTGGCGTCGCTTCGATACTGCCGCCGCTTGAATTAACCAAACCCTGAGGATTATAACTATAATAGGATGAACCGGCCTGGGTAAGATCGTAATCATCATAAAATGCAAATGAAAGCGGTTGCAAGTTCTGCGAAGGAAAACAACTATTAGTATAATATTCTGTAGCCGCATTTGAAGAGCGTGACTCATAAAAAATAGTGCCGTAGTGAAGATTTACATAATTTTGCATAGTAGTTTGGCCTATATTGGCGTTATCAGTGTAAACGCCCTGGCTTATAGGTCTGTTCTTCGCATCATATTTAATATAATTCCATTGATTGACCGAATTTGCAGCCTGCTTGGCATCCTGAACTAATACCGGGCGGTTCATCGGATCGTATATTATGACCACGAGGCCAGTATTGGGTGCTTTTCGGGCGGTGGTTCGGCCAAGTAAGTCATAAGTATAAGTATATACAAGGTTGCTTAACGGAGCTGCTCCTATATTGCTATAAGCACTGGTGGCGATCAAATGGGCGGCTTTGGGCGGTATAATGTATGCGATACTTCCGTTAGCATTAAAAACGTAATAAGTGTCATAGTAAGGTTCAGCACTTTTTCCAGATACCTGACGTTTCAACAGCGTTTGGCCCATAGAGTTTTTAAATACTAAGGTTTCGACACCATCCGCATCTTTCATGTCGGTAACCGAAAGGGCATTCGCCGGATAGTAGGTAATCGTTCCGCCACCTGCCGGCGAGATCATAACTTGATCTGCCGATGTATTATTGCGGTAAGTTATAACCGAATAATGCTGGGAATTATCCTGTAAGCCTGGCTGAAATCCAATGCCATCGCTCCCGGCAGCCATCAAACGGTGAAGCGGGCTATTTTCAAACAGCTCCTGGCTAAAAGGGAATGGATCATTGGCAATTTTATTAAGGTTGCCCGGTGTGCTGTTACTAATATAAAAAATTTGTTGATCAGCCACGGCAGTTGCCCGGTAACTACCGTTTAGCCCTTGCGATGGAACGTCGGCATATGGCAGATAGTTGGTTGCCGGTTGCCCATATTGATCGTACTGATAAACTTGAATAATATCATGCATGGTTGGACTGGCTTGGTAATCCACCTTTTGAGTAGCTGCCCCTAACCCGTTAAGGTACACGTAACTGCTCCGCTTACTTGCCAACGTTAAAGAATTAATCTGGCTGGCAGATACGCCTGCAACCTTTATAACGTCTGTTTGAATATATGCATTTTGTCCAAACAATCTGTTCCCGGCAAACAGCAAAGGTGCAGTCAGGAATGCTATATATATTTTTTCAAATTTCATGGATATACTTTTATGATAAAAAATGGGTGAACATCTGTTTATAAAGTAACTACAGTAGATATACTATATGGCGCCATTGAATTTTCCGGCGATGTAATGGTTAAAGTGCAGGTAAATTTTGATCCCTTAGCAGCCACGTAATCATGCGCGTTCGTAGTTAAATTACTTCCTTTTGATGTACTCCCATCTCCGAAATTCCAAGTATAAAGCGTGTTACCGTTAAATGTACAGGTGTTATTACCCGTGATGACCGAAGAAAATACGACGATCTCGTTGTTTATCACATATCCTGGCGCGGGCGCATTCCACGACAAGTTTACGGACGGCGTATTGTTTATTGCCGGGTTGTTGTTAACATAGCTCTTTCGCTGTATGATATTGTTGTCCTGGTCATAAACAAATAATACACGCCCCAGCCCGTCATAGCTATAATAGGTACTAACCCCGTTGCCGTTCGTTTCCACGATTTTATTATTGTTGCTATCATACGAATACAGCATTACATCGGCTACATCCGGATAGGTGAAGATGTCCGTGCAATTAATATTTTGATTACTGGAAAAGTTTATGGTGATATTGGGCGACGCTGTAAGAGTGCCGACGGGAATGGCCACGCGGCAATATTTAAAACCTGTGGGATAGGCTGAGTTTCCAACTGTTACCGGAAAGGTAATCGCCGATGCGGTAACTGTATTAGTACCATCGGTTGCTGTTACTGCAATACTTCCGGCAACTGCCGCATTAACCCACAACGAAAATATATAGTTCTTTGCAGAAATATTCTTACTAACGATTTTTGACGCGGAATAAGAAGCTGATAAAGCCATAGCCGGCTCGCCGTTCCTGGTAACACTGCTCAGAGTAACGTTCGGCACCGAAAAATTATATGCATTCGGCGAAGTAACATAATGGAAAAAAGGAGCCTGAGATATCGGACAATCTAATCCTATTTCGTCAAACCGGGCATTTGTAATCGCAGCCCGCAGCCTAAATGAATTAAAATTATCATAGATGGTAGTTTTAACATGTTTAAAGCCGTCGTCTTTTGATAGTAAAAGCCCTGTATAATCATAACCCAAAGCATTTTCTGTCACTATATACCTGTTGTCAAACTGGAATGTGTTTGAGTTGCTTATAATAGACGGTGAAAAGTTGGTAACACCGTTAGCTGAATTAAATTTCAAATGCTGCATTAGCGCTGTACCTGGTGCCTCAACCACGGAAAGAGATAGGTTTGTTACATTTCTTATTAAATAATTTGCCCCCTGATTCGGGAAGGTGCCAAATAACGAAAGATCGGCACCGGTAGTAACAGCTTGTGTGCCGTTTACCGGTGTAAACTGCGTATAAGTTTCTACTGGAACATTCATATTGGCATTCTGTAGCGCGAGCAGGTTTGTGGTATAACCGTCGGCAGCCGTAGAAACATTATAATCCTTAACATATTTGATATTGATAGTATTGATACTTCCGTCGCTGTTTATGGTACTTTGCTGGCTTAGCTTATGTTGCGCTGGATTATATGCATTGTTTACTGTTATTACCTGAGCTGCGGTAGGCTGCGCACCCGCAGCTACATTTGTAAGATCAAATACTTTACTTACAACACTGCTTTGGAGCGGGCCCGCCGATGTATGGATGGTGTATAACGAATAATTAGTTGCATAACTATTGGCATCATATTTTAATCCCGTGATATCAATGGGCGATTCGGGGGTTTGATAATAATAGTCCATTTCGCTTACCTGAGTCCCGGTGTTGTTGTATTTTAAAACATTGGTTAACAGCCCTCGCTCAAAATCGTAATTAATGTTGGGAGGAAACGGATAGGTGTTGACATCATTTCTAAGAACACCCTCGGTTTGGCAGCTGCCTCCGGAGCCCTGCGGTCGACCAACATCTACGGTTGTTTGGCTCCAGGTGGGCAAACCCGTCGGGCTCCAGGCAGGATTGACGGGTACCGAGGTGTCCCAATTGGTTGCAGGTATCGCAAATTGATAAACAGTAGTACCACCGTTGTTTATGGTTTCGGTAACTGCGGCGTACAAAATGGAATGGTCTTCGACGGAAAGGTCAACAGGCGAAACCATCGTTGAGGATGTCCACAAAGCTGGACCTGTATTCGTTCCGGAATAAGGCGTGGTAAAAACGAAAGTGGGCAACGACAACGCTTTGCCTGTAGAAATACCATTTGAAAGATTTCTATATATGTACGATTTGATAAAGTCCTGATCTGTACTGATACCATCATGATCCAATATCTGTGTTACACGGATACCGCCCCCTGGCACATTCGTCTGTAGTGTATTGTCGTAGTATTGATTTGGCTCATAAGAAAGCGCAGTGTACCCCCCTTCGGAGTAATTAATCTGGGACAATGTACCCATTGCGGAATTCTGATCAGCTTCTCGGTTAGCGCCGTTAAGTGCATAGGTGTAAATTGAAGATGGCGAAGGATATGCCTGCCTGTTGCGGTAACGTTCGTATCCGGCTGTTGAGGGGTTAATATCAATAGACGGAAGTAGGGAAGTGTTACTGGTGTTTGAATTGGTATAGCCCCAATAGTCAACATTATTTTGGCTGGGACCAGCTAGCGACGTTGTGCCAGATTGTGTATGTAAGTAGTTAAAAGTCAGATTTATCGGCGCATAGCTGCTCAGTGCTACGGTTTGACCGTTAACAGTTTGTGCCGAACAGGTTTCGTCAACAATACTGCCGAGGAAATAGCGGGTAAACCCATCGCCAGAACTTGCGCCATTGTACCCAAAAATGAAATCATGCCCAATACCGACGATACTTGAAATACAGTAATTTTTTGAGCTCGGCGCAGTAATATAGTTAATTTTAAATGCTTGCCCCGCACCGCCCAAAGTGTTCGTGCAATAAATGCTATCGGGTATCTGAGAAGCGGAGTGCCCTTCCATTGACCAAAAAGAAGTCAGCGCACCGCCACCAGTACTCAACTGCACCAGGTTGGAAAAGCTCACAGACGGCGTTGGTTTATAGGTAATATTAATGCTATTATTATGCACATCGGAGATCTGGGTGAGAACCCATGAGCCGTAATAAGATATACCGTTTTTGAAATGGTTATAATTTGATGCAAAATAATTAATAGGTCCTTGCTGAATTACTGCTGTCTGCGCAACAACCGAAGGCTGGGTAAAAGTATAAGTAATTCCCTTATCATTCGTGATGGTAAATATTACAATTTGCCCCGCATCTGAATTACCCTGGGCGCTGGTTTGATAACTCACCTTTAAATCCTGGTATGGGCTTACACGCAGAACATTATTATTATCAAAAATTAATTGGCAGGATAAGCCCGGTGCATTTACCTGGAATATATCCGGCTCTGTGTCGGTATTGCCGAGGATAGCACCTGCCAAAACACCAAGATCTGTTGTTTCATCGGCACAGGTTGCCGTGTTGTTATCATTAATAAAATGAAGGCTACTGATGGTTGGACCGTTGTTGGCATATAGCCAGCCAAATGCTCCGTTACCTTTTCCATCTTTTGAAACGTCATCAGGCAAACCTCTTAATTTGCGGGTAACCGCTCCCCCTAATGAAACCTGCCATCCCATACCGGCGTTTTGTTCAACATCAGAGGTCCTTAACCCCGTGGCACTGTAAACAAGGTTTATTGGAAATGTAACATGCGCCGCCGCAATGGTATATAGCGGAATAATAACGTTTGCCGTGCCAGTTGATTCATTTACACTTACTATACTGTTACTTGGGGAATAACTACCCGATACCATTGTATTTACAAAGGCCATATTACTGGTTATGCTCGCAGTACCGCTGGTAGTAACCAGCCTGTAATACGTTGATGCTGTTTGGCCTGATGGTGAATAACTAGGTGTAAGCGCATATAAAATCGGGGTCCAGGTGCTGTTATTTAATGAGCTTTGCCATTGGTAACTATAAATACCATTACCGCCACTTGGGGGCGTACTTGTTAACGTTGTTGGAGTGGAGTTGTTTTGCAGCGCGGGGCTGATAACTCCGGATATTAAAGGTGTAACAGGTGTAGTCACCTGCACATATAGCACCGGCCCTTGGGTACTCCCTATATTGTTTACAGCCGCACATATCACATATGCCGGTCCCGCAAATGAAGAATTCCAATGAATGCTTGCAGTGGTAGTGGTACCTATGGCGGTACCAGCATTAGTGGGTGACAAAGACCAGGCATAGCTGGTGGCACCGGTGGCAGCGGTAACCGAATAATTGTAGGTACTGTTCTGTAAAACCGATGAAGGACCTGTTACCGGCCCAGGCGAACCGGGTGGATTAGTTGGCTGGATAACCAACGGTATAATGTGCTGTGCATTCGCCTTTAACCCCATTAATAAAAAGACGGAGCAAATAAGCGGAGTAACAGCTTTTCTTAAGCTTAACATTTTTCCTGATTCAATAATAATTGAAAGGATGTTATAATAAAAAAAGTAAAAACTGAATTTCATTTTATTAAAATTGTAGGTAAGGTATTTATTTATTTTTATCACTGTTGACTCTCAGTTGTTTAAGCGGCTTGTAAAAAGAACATTCTACAGTACAATGCTTGGCTTAGCGAGCAATGTAATTTTCATCTGATTCCTTTATTGAAATTATTCCGGTGTAACAGCATTAAAGCATCTGCTACTGCCGAATGATTGTAGTTTTAAAGAATATGCTTCTTTAAACAAAAGTGTTTTTAAATTTATTGTTCAGGTAACACAGATTTTTGATAATGTCCTTGTTTTTGTGATTTGAGTAAGAGTTTAAAAACCGTAGCAATTTTAAAAAAAATATTTCAGATTTCGACACCGTGTTTTAACGGTATTTTCATACGTAGTTTTACGCATTTTTATTAAAAAATAACCAAAAAAACTTACTATGCCTTTTGGCTATGGCTTTTTTTGACCGACAGTTTTTTCTGGTTTCTTTCATTGTCTCCAAATAAACCTCCAATACCAATTTTTTAATATCACCCGAACCTAAAACCAATAACTTTATAGCTTGAGGGACCGACTACGCTATTCCTGGAAGACTGTAAACCTCACATACCCGACTTTTATCGTTTACCCTATAGCTCCGATTTAACGCCGTTTACTCAGTCGCTTTACCGCCGACTTTTTTTGCGATTTATCCCTTTTGGATAACTGGATTTGCCCATTTTCTAATTTAATGAGTAATTTCTCTGCGTCATCAGGATTATTCATATAAACACTATCAGCCCATTTAGTGCCAATTGAATCTACTTGCCGTACCATGCGGTATTTAATATCAACAGCCTGTAAACGGTTATTCTCTATCCATAAATAGCCGCATAACCCTGTGCTGATAGCTGTTACAATTAGTAATATCATTCCTGCAATAATCCAGCCTTTAGTTTTAAAATCAAATTGGTGCTTAACTTTTACGGGCAGTATTTTTTGTATCGCTTCCAAAATACCCTTTACCTCCGCTAATGTATTTTGGATTTGCTCTGCGGGATAGCTAACGTTTAATTGGTTAACAGCAGTCCTTAGCTCTCCATTTTCTTTATTATACCTTACCAAAAAGACTTCAAAAATCTTTTGCAATGCCTCAAAGTGCAGCGTGTAATCGATGTTTTTTATTTCCCGCTTTTCCAGTTCGGTTATTTTCTTAATAAGGCTTTCTATTATCTCATCATTGCCGTCCATCCTTTCGGTAAGTTCATTTAATTCTTTCATCTTGACATTCCTCTGCTTTGTTCCTGTTCGTTTTTCTTTCTTCGTTTTCTTTCTGGTGTATCATCATCATCCGGCATACTTGCAAGCAGACCGCCTAATAATTCAGTCCCCGTCGATAGCGCTTGCTTCAGGTAATGGGTTTCCGGTTCGGGCTTCAGGTAGTTAGTTGGCTCCGGCTTTTGCGGATTGCTGTTTTCTTTTTCAGCCAGCCGGATAGCTTCTCTTAGCTGATCTGCCAAGCCCTTTTCAGGCTTTGCCTGCTCCTCAATTGCCTGGCAAAGCTTTGCATAGCTTAAACCGCGGTCAATTTCTGACCCTTTAAACTTGTATTCGCCTTTGCTGAAACTGATACCTTGTATCTCATTTGTTCCGCTTTTAAATTTGTAGTGCGTGCCGATTCCCTGTTTTCCTAATATCTGTTTCAGCTCACTAATGGTTTTTACCTTTTTGCTGGCGGACTTGATTGCATCGAACAATTCATATTTTATCTTGTCTTCTCCTTTAAGCTGCTTGCGATTGACCTTTTCTTTTCCCGGTGACATATAAAAACCATGCTTCACCGTCAAATTCTTGCAGACTGCGGCATTCCGATGTTTTTGGAAATTATCAGGGATGGTTTTACCGTTATTATCAACCCGGTTGTAAACGATGTGTATATGCGGGTGATCTTTGTCCCTATGCTTAACGATCAAATACTGCGTGTCCTGTATCTTCATTTTTTGCAGATACTTTTTTGCCATATTTACCATTACTTCATCATTTAACTTAGAGAGGTCATTAACGCTCCAACTTAAAGCAATGTGGCCAACGGCCTGTCCCAAATTGGGATTGTACTTTCTTTGCAGGTTAAAGTCATTTATGATTTGGTTTACCTCCTGCATTCTTACGCCTGCTGCATCCAGTATGACGGCATCATGCTTTTGCACCACGTACCGGATACAACCGCCGAAGCTTTTACCCGTTATCACTTTCCCGATCATCTTTGTTGAGTTTTGTTAAAGTATCGTTGATCTGTTTCGTGACATCCCGGCATTCCCGGACGACTGTTAACAGCCCAAGTTGGTGCGCCAGCTTAATTAACTGGTTAAAATTGTTTGCAAGCTCGGCAAGCATCCAAAGGATGCGCCGTTCGTCGGCGGTCAGCCGGAGAATTATCTTTGCACTTTTAGCCGACGCCCTTATCCAGGTACTTGACCGCATCCCGGCAGCTTTAGCCTTGCTGTCGATCTGAAAGCGTTCGGTAGCCGTCATTCTTACCCTGACAATTAGCTCCCGTCTCACCCTCTTTTTTGGCGCACCGCCTTTGTTTTTAGGCTGACTGATCTGCTGTTTATTATTTGTCTTTATTGTTGTTTCCATCGGTTCACTCCTGAATTTTTCTGCCGTGTTAACCTTATGTCGAGTAGCCAAGAGGAATTTCACCCCAAGGCTCTCACAGAACCGTGCTTAACAGTCTCCCGTTACACGGCTCTTCCAGTTAAACCTTTCATTCCCATTGCTATGGTTTTCTTAGTTCCCAATGGACAAACAGACCTGG
>JBIOHE010000163.1:0-9572 GCA_044448725.1 Sphingobacteriales bacterium
AATTTCATTTAATGGTAATAAATACTCTGGTTATTACAAAGCTAAATCTATTAGTGTTACTGCACCGTTTTTTCACTGATTATTTTCTCACATTCAGGAGCGAGTTTACGTGTCCGGCCAAAAGCGAAGGGATAGGTGCCAACCATAGCGGGGGTATTTTTTTTCATTTTTGCTTCTTTAAAAAACAAACCTGGAATAATATTGAGGTGTTTGAGATGTAGGAAATCAGAGGTTAGTCAAAAATCGATTTCAACTAATCTCTAACCTCCAATCACTAATCTCTGATCACCTCCTCTCCCCCTTCATTTTTGAAGCAATTTCCAGGGCTCTGTAAGCATTTACGATGCCGCCGGTTTTTGAGAGGGTTGCAAAATCAACCTTTACGCCCTTTGCACCCGGTTTATTAACCATCGTGCCGTTTAACGGCGTTGCGGATTCTAAGATCGCTTGCTTTACCTGCCTTGCGCTTAGTTTGGGATAGTATTCCAAACACAAAGCGGCAATACCCGACACTATCGGGGCCGAAAAGCTGGTGCCGTCTTCGGTATTGGTTTCAGCATCCATATCAATAGAAGTAACTTTAACGCCGGGTGCAAAAATATCGACGCTGTTTTTACCATAATTGGTAAAATCCGCCGCAAGTGTGGTATCTGGCTTTGACCCGGATGCGCCAACACTGATCACATTATCAGTTTTTGAACTGTCGAGGTAGTTACTATTCGGAAATTCCGGTTTCGCGTCAACATCCTGGCCCTCATTGCCCGATGCCTGTACTAAAAGCACATCATGGGCCGCGGCATATTTAAAAGCCTCGTCAACCCAATCCTTATGCGGCGATATTTTTTTACCAAAGCTCATATTAATCACTTCGGCACCATGGTCAACTGCAAAATGTATGGCGTTGGCAATGTCCTTATCGTACTCATCGCCGTTTGGCACCGCTTTTATCGACATTATTCTCACATTGTCGGCAATACCATCAATCCCATAACCATTGTTACGTACCGCGCCTATCAGCCCTGCAACACCGGTACCGTGTGAAGCATCCGGCGTTTTTAATATGTTATTGCCATAAGGTTTTCCATCATTAACGTCCGGGTTGTCGCCAATTATACGGCTCCGGGCCTCCAGATCAGGGTTAATAGTATTATTTTGTTTTGCATAATATTCCGTCAGGTCCTTAATCACTTTGGCGTTATTGACATTTCCGCCAATTTGTGAAAAAACAGATTCCCAAACTGTTTTGCTCTGGTTAACCGTATCATTCGACGCGGTTATCCTGTCGAGATCCGCCTTTACAAAAGTTTGGTCCGATTGCAGCTTTAACGCCCCTTTTATATAATGATTGGTTATCGAAAGCACATTAACCTCCATCTTAAGGTCGCTGACTTCCGCCTGGGCCTTGCTTATAGTCGAATCGTAAACCGTTTTAACATTTTGCCACAGTGCGAATTCTTTTTCTTTGCCCTGCGGGGCGGTAGTTACACCTGTATATTTATCTTTAAGTTTATAGTACTGTCTTACCTCTTCAGTGGTTTCGGTGTAATCAACCTTGCCGTCTTTGCCGCCTAAAAAATCCCAGCCATGTATATCGCCGGCATAGCCGTCTTTCTTATCTGGGTTTATCCATAAAACACTAACCAGGTCTTTTTGTAAAGTATCTATACCACTGTCAATTGTGGTGACAACCACTGTTTTGCTTTTTTTACCTTTTAAAAACAGGTATGCCTGGTTAAGGCTCACACCATAAAAACCATCAGTTTTCAGGTCCATAAGGTGCCAGTTTTTTGGCGGGTCGGGTATTGTTTTCGGTATTTGCTGCCCAAAAACATTCAGGCTGATCAACAGGGCTCCGCAGGTGAGGGAGCTAAGGGCGTAATAACGTAGTCTGTGCATGTATGATAGTTGTTGTAAAAGTTGTAGTGGTTTTTAAAGGTTGTAGTGGTTGTAAGGGTTTAAGTTTATAACTTTTATAACACTTACAACCACTACAACCTTTCTAACTTACTCCAACTCAAATTTAATCCCCTGTGCCAGGGGTAACGTTTTTGAATAATTAATAGTATTTGTTTGGCGGCGCATATAAACTTTCCAGGCATCCGAACCCGATTCGCGGCCACCGCCTGTTTCTTTTTCCCCGCCAAAGGCCCCGCCAATTTCGGCGCCCGATGTGCCGATGTTCACATTGGCAATACCGCAATCCGATCCGGCAGCTGATAAAAACTGTTCTGCTTCGCGTAAATTATTGGTCATGATGGCAGACGAAAGCCCCTGCGGAACACCATTTTGCAGGGCAATAGCCTCATCAAGCGTTTTATATTTAATAAGATACAAAATAGGCGCAAATGTTTCATGCTGAACGATAGCATAATGGTTTTCCACTTCAGCAATACATGGCTTTACATAACAACCCGAAGCATATTCTTCACCTTCCAGTTTGCCGCCCTCAACAACAAAATTCGCGCCTTCCGCTTTGCCTTTTTCGATGGCGCTGAGGTAAAGGTTTACTGCGTCGTGGTCAATCAGCGGCCCAACGTGGTTATGCTCATCCAGCGGATTGCCTATCCGGATCTGGCCATAAGCGTTTACCAGTTTCTGCTTAAAGCTTTCGTAAACACTTTCGTGGATAATCAGCCTGCGGGTACTGGTGCAACGCTGCCCTGCCGTGCCCACTGCGCCGAATACCGCACCAACCAATGACATATCCAGGTCGGCATTTTCAGTTATGATGATGGCATTATTGCCGCCAAGCTCCAGCAAACTTCTGCCGAGCCTCGCGCCAACCGCCGCGCCAACGGCTTTACCCATGCGGGTTGAGCCTGTAGCCGAAACCAATGGAATGCGGGTATCGTTCGCCATTAATTCGCCAATTTCCCTGTCGCCAATTAGCAGGCAGGATACGGCTTCGTCAATTTCGTGTTTTCTGAATATCTCCTGTGCAATATGCTGGCAGGCAATTGCCGTTAAAGGCGTTTTTTCGGATGGTTTCCAAATACAGACATCGCCGCAAACCCATGCCAGCATGGCATTCCAGCTCCAAACGGCAACCGGGAAGTTAAAGGCCGAAATAACGCCGGCAATTCCCAAAGGATGGTATTGTTCGTACATGCGGTGATTAGGCCTTTCGCTGTGCATGGTTAAACCGTAAAGCTGGCGGCTCAATCCAACCGCAAAGTCGGCTATGTCAATCATTTCCTGCACCTCGCCGTATCCCTCCTGCAGGCTTTTGCCCATTTCGTACGATACCAGCTTGCCCAGGTCTTCTTTTTTATCGCGCAGCGCATTACCAATTTCACGCACAATTTCTCCGCGTTTCGGCGCCGGAACAGTACGCCAGTTTACAAAAGCTTTGGCAGCCAGCTCAACAGTTTGGTGATAATTGTCGGCAGTAGCGATTTTTACCGAAGCTATTTTTTTACCGTCAACCGGCGATATAATGGCCCTTATAGCGGCGTCAGGGCTGCTTCCCCACCTGCTTCCTATACTAAATGCTTCATTTATGTCGTTTATTTGTAAACGATCAAGAATTTCAGAAATATTAAAGTCCATAATTGTTACTTTTGCCAAAGGTAAAAATCTTTAGGGCAATTTATTATTCAACTCATCCTTTGCCGGTAAAATCATTTACATTAATTATCAGGCTTTTGTAATTAATCCTGTTGACAATGTTTGAATGTTGATAACTAAATTGTAGTATGGAGGTTTAATACTTGTAATTTAATCTCATGTTAGGTTCAATAGAGCGATTTTAAAGTGCTTAACAGAGTATATGTTCTGAAACAAAATTGAATGGAAGAAGAATTTGAATTTGGTTATACCGAAGATGCAAAGTTTTCGGTAGAACGGTACGAAGAAATGATCCGCAATCATGATCAGTACTTTTTTGATGCCCAGGCGTTTGAGAACATAATCGACTACTATATCGAGAAGAACGATCCGCCCAAAGCATTGCAGGTAGCTGAATATGCCCTTAACCAGCATCCCTTTGCGGCAGTTTTCTTTATTAAACAGGCCCAGCTTCTGGTAATTGCCAATCAGGTTACCGAAGCATTTGCAGCCCTTGAAAAAGCAGCTATGCTCGAAGCGTCCGATCCGGATATTTATCTTATCCGCGGTAACCTGTACGAAAGCATGGAACGCTACGGCGAGGCCCTGGAAAACTATGAAAAAGCGCTCGACCTGGCCGAAGAAACCGACGAGGTGTTATTGCATATTGCTTATGTTTATCAAAACATGGGCGACTATGAAACGTCTATCGCCTACCTGAAGCTTTGTTTAGAACAAAACATGGAGAACCAGGACGCCCTGTACGAACTGGCATTCTGTTACGATGTGATGGACAACCAGCAGGAAAGCGTTGTGTTTTATGAGCAATATATTGATAACGAACCCTACAGTTATGCCGCATGGTACAATTTAGGCAATGCTTTCACCAAACTCAGTTTGTTTGAAAAAGCTATCGATGCCTATGACTATGCCATCTTAATTAAAGACAGTTTCGCCTCGGCCTATTTTAACAAAGGGAATGCCCTTGTTAACCTTGAAAAATACGCCGAAGCCATTGAAGTTTACCGGCAAACATTTGAATATGAGCAGCCCAATGCCGATACGTACTGTGCCATTGGCGAATGTTACGAAAAGCTGGAGCAAATGGACGATGCCCGTGCTTTTTATAAAAAATCGGTTAAAATGGACCCTAAACTGGCCGATGCCTGGTTTGGGATAGGCGTTACGCTTGATTTTGAAGAACGCTATTTTGAAGCGCTTCATTTTTATAAAAAAGCCCTCGACCTGGACATAGCAAATGCCGATTACTGGTTTGCTATTGCTGATGCGGAATATAAGCTTGGCCATATCCCCGAAGCTGAACTGGCCTACGAAAAAGTTGTTGAGCTTAATCCTATTGATGTGGACGCCTGGCTGGACTACTCTTCCATTTTATATGAACAGCAAAGACTGGTTGATGCGATAGAAATTATTGCCCAGGCCATAAAAAACAACCCGGATGCAGCAGAACTTTATTACCGCATGGTGGCCTATTTATTTGCCAAAGGCGAGTATAATGAAGCGCTGATACAGCTGGAAATGGCATTAACCTCAGACCCTGAAAAGCATTATATATTGTTTGATTATCTGCCCCAGCTGCAAAAAAACAAAGTGATAGTGGATATTATTAATAGGTATACGAAGTAGTGGGTAGTTGATTGGATTGATTAAGTGAGCAGTTAAGTAAAATGCAACCATTCACATAGTCAACTATTCAACCAAAAAAAAGCCGAAAATTTTCTTTCAAATTTTCGGCTTTTTTCATGACCTTTGTCCCATTAGAACTTTTAGTTATAGTCTATAACCAATACATATTTATGAATTATCAATTGAATAATCTGCCCGAACGTAGCGCTAAACCGCGTAACAGCGGCATCACCATGGTAATGGACAAGGGACTTAGTTTGCGCCAGGTGGAAGATTTTATTGAAGTTGCCGGCGTACATACCGATATTGTAAAACTGGGCTGGGCAACCTCATTTGTTACCCCCAACCTTGATAAAAAATTAGACCTTTATCGCGAAGCAGGTATCCCGGTGTATTTTGGCGGCACTTTATTCGAAGCTTTTATTGTAAGGAACCAGTTTGATGATTATTGCCGCATATTGGACAAATACAAAATGGAATACGCCGAAGTATCCGACGGTTCTATTGAAATTGAGCATGATATTAAATGCGACTACATCCGCAAATTAAGCAAACAGGTAACGGTAATATCCGAAGTAGGCTCAAAAGACGTGCAAAAAATATTCGCACCTTATAAATGGATAAAATTAATGCAGGCCGAAATTGAAGCCGGATCATGGAAGGTAATCGCCGAGGCTCGCGAAAGCGGCAACGTAGGCATCTACCGTGATTCAGGGGAAGTAAGGCAGGGCCTGGTGGACGAGATACTGACACAAATCCCCGCAGAAACCATTATATGGGAAGCCCCTCAAAAAGCGCAGCAGGTTTGGTTCATAAAACTGGTAGGCGCCAACGTTAACATAGGCAACATAGCCCCGGCCGAAGTGATCCCGCTGGAAACCTTACGTCTGGGGATCAGGAGCGATACGTTTGATCATTTTTTGTAGTGGGAGGATTATCAACTCTTTATCGGACATACCTTTAAAAACTATTTTGCAAACTTGCAAATAGTTAGTATCTTTATAACAGTTCAGTAAATACAATATGGCTTATATTAAAATATCACCCAAAGGCAGAGCCTTCCTGAAAAGGGGTAACGTTGCTGCTATTGTTGCTGCTGCTATTGTAGAAAAGAAAAATGAGATGCTTTCTGATGAGGGGTTGGTAGTGAAAATAAGCGATACTACTTATGTTACTATAAAAAGTGCAAAATCCCGTGTAGCAGAAGTTACAGAAAGCTGAAATGAATATTGCACTCAGCGCTGTCGTTATTTCTATACTCTTAATACCGCCAGTGGCTTTTTATCTGAGTCTTTATACTGGTAATTTCCCCAAACCTACGCCAAAGTTTTCATTGTTTGAAGGAATATTGGCAAGTGCCGTTATTTCACTTTTTATTCACGCCGCAGCTATTTCATTTATACCCAATGAAATCCGTTTTGATATATTGATAAAAGTATTAGGCGGTGATTTAAAGAATCTTGAAAATATCGTGCGTAATCAGGAATTTAAGAAAGCGATAAAAGACTTCGCCCTTTACAACGCCGTATTAATACTGGTTATGTTTTTATCAGGTCGGGGGTTAAGATTGATACTTCAATTCCACGATCTTCATGCTTCCAATGAACTCTTTAATTTATATAATAAATGGTGGTATTTTTTCAATGGTTTTCATGCTGATATAGAGGATTTTGATTTGGTTTTTATTGATGCGGTTATGGATACCGGTGACGGAACTATGATATACTCCGGCTTTTTAGTTCATTTTGAAACAAAGGACGGGCAATTGGATAGAATATATTTACAGGATACCGTACGAAGGGAATTTAAAAGCCATGCCGGCGCCAAGGGTACACATTTAATTAACAAAGCCGGAGAACCTGTTCAAATACCTGGAAATACTTTTTCTTTGAAATACGAAAATGTAATTAACTTAAATATTAATTTCATATTGCTTGATAAAGAGAACACGGTTGAAGAAACCCCTGTTCGTGTAATTTAGGCCCGCTTGTGGGGACACTTGAATAAATGCCTTTATCAACAAACAATATCTATTATTTGTTACCTATATCATCAATTTCTCTTGATTTTCAATACCTGTTGTTTAGAAACAACTGCTCTTTTATTTTAAAGCCATATTTTTCCGCCCCCATTTTATCCCCCCAAATAAATTCTATACCTTTCGCTGTAAATAAATTATCAATTTGTTAGTTAAAACTTTTGGGAGCGCGGTTTATGGCATCGAGGCCATCACCATTACTATTGAAGTAAATATAAGTCCGGGGAAGCTGGCCTACTTTATTGTTGGTTTGCCCGATAACGCCGTGCGCGAATCAATGCAGCGTATTGAAGCCGCCCTGCAAACCAATAATTACCGTATGCCCCGGCAACGGATCGTAGTAAATATGGCCCCCGCCGATATCCGCAAAGAAGGCTCGGCTTACGATCTTACCATTGCCACCGCCATATTGGCCAGTTCGGGCCAGATTGAAAACGAGAACCTCGACAAATATATCATCATGGGCGAGCTTTCGCTGGACGGCAGCCTGCAGCCCATAAAAGGCGCCCTGCCCATCGCCATACAGGCCCGCAAAGACGGCTACAAAGGCTTTATCCTCCCCAAACAAAACGCCCGTGAAGCCGCTATTGTTAACGACCTGGAGGTTTACGGCGTGGAAAGCATCAAGGATATCGTTGGTTTTTTTAACGGGACAATACAGCTTGACGTTGAAGTAGTAAACACCCGCGAAGAGTTTTATAAAAGCCTCACCAGTTACGACAGCGATTTCAGCGAAGTACGCGGTCAGGAGAATATAAAACGCGCCCTGGAGATTGCCGCCGCAGGCGGGCATAATGTGATACTGATCGGTCCGCCGGGGGCGGGTAAAACTATGCTGGCGCGCAGGCTGCCTTCTATTTTGCCGCCGCTTAGTTTATATGAATCATTGGAGACCACCAAGATCCATTCCGTGGCCGGTAAGCTGGCTGCTGCCGATGCGTTGGTTACCGTGCGGCCCTTCCGTTCGCCGCATCATACAATCAGCGACGTGGCCCTGGTTGGCGGGGGCAGCAACCCGCAGCCCGGAGAAATTTCTCTGGCCCATAATGGCGTGCTGTTTCTGGATGAACTGCCCGAGTTTAAACGCAGCGCCCTCGAAGTAATGCGCCAGCCGCTGGAAGAACGCCGGGTAACCATCTCGCGCGCCAAGTTTTCGGTTGACTACCCGAGCAGTTTTATGCTGGTGGCGAGCATGAACCCCTGCCCTTGCGGTTATTTTAACCACCCCGACAAAGAATGTATCTGCCCGCCGGGCACCGTACAAAAATATTTAAGCAAAATTTCCGGCCCGTTGCTGGACCGGATTGACCTGCATGTAGAAGTAACCCCGGTAAACTTTACCGAGCTGGCCAGCGACCGCCTTGCCGAAAAAAGCGAGTTTATCCGCGACCGTGTAATAAAAGCAAGGGACATACAAGCCGAACGTTTCGGCAACAAACCCGACCTGCATGCCAACGCCCAGATGAGCCCCCAAATGGTGCGCGACATCTGCAAAATAAGCGAAGCTGGACAAAACCTGCTAAAAAAAGCGATGGAAAAACTGGGGCTATCCGCCCGTGCTTATGACCGGATACTAAAAGTATCCCGCACCATCGCCGACCTGGCCGGCACGGAAGAAATAGAATTGGAACATTTGGCTGAAGCCATAAATTTCAGGAGTTTGGATAGAGAGGGCTGGGCGGGGTAGGGTGGTGGAGACAGAGTCTCCGTGCATCGCAATCTGAAGTTGGAAATTACGGACAGCGGTGTATGTTATTGGGTGCATTAGCATCAGGTGGATTATTTGTTATCGTTACTGCACCACTACCTGCATTATTAGTACCTGCCGGCGGTAACCCGTTTACACTTATAGGTTGAAAAGCGGGCCAACCCTTGTCCTCGGTTACCTTAATTACAGTTGTACTGGTGATGGGGACAACAGGTTTAACAGGAGCAATATATGGTTTGGTTTGTGCGAAGGCAACTGATGCTGTAAACTGGCATACTAAAAAAAAGAAGATAAAATGATACTTTTTCATGACGTTTTGACTTATGGCTTGTATTTCTTTTTATAATCGAATATCCATATTTCAAACCGTCCGCTATATAGATAATATGTCCTATATTTTGTTGTTCATTTCGTGTGTAAATAGCTGTGTCTTCCTGTTTTTGTTTTTTTGTACAAAAATGAACACTCCCCTCTGGCGATAAAATGCCCGGCATAGCTTGCGGGCAACTGCTTCTCGCGGTCATAGGCTTATGTCCCGGGTCAGGAACACCAAAGGGCTAAAATAAGCTAAACCTGCTTTAATACTTCACAAGTAAAACCACTTTAAACGCTGTTTTACAGGCTATATTATTA
>JBIOHE010000164.1:0-9567 GCA_044448725.1 Sphingobacteriales bacterium
AATGCCGCCGGAACGCAGGGTCCTCTGCGAGAGACCCTGCGGAAACGAAAAATGTTAGTTGTAGCTTCTTTCGGACTTCCCGACTTTACTGACTTTCGGACTAACCTCACTTACCCAATTCGCTCCCATTTCCCGGAATCTAAACTCTTATAAATGGCATCCACCACTTTCATGTCCTTTAGGCCTTCTTCGCCGGGTACTCGGGTTTGTTTATGTTGGGTTACACAATTGGCAAAGTCATCCATCTGGGCGGCCTGCTGCACAATTTGCGGATAGGGCATCTGTTTGCCGTTAACACTGCCATCAATCCCGCCATAGCCAAACGCATGACCAAGTTCAAATTTGCCATGCTCCTCTTCTACTTTAAGGTAACTCCAGTCGTGGTTATAGCTTGATTTGCCGGTTGTTTTAAATCCCCCGGGGAATTCAAGTTCCCAAAAAATGGTTTCATCTACTTCTTTAAAAAATTCGGGGCGGGTTTTTTCCTGGGTGGCTTTAACCGCAATGGGTTCCTGGCCTAAAGTATAGCGGGTTCCCTGTATGCTGTAAATACCCATATCCATTAAACCGCCGCCGCCGGCCAGCGCCTTTTTTAAACGCCAGGCATTAGGGTCGCCGCGGTAGGTAAAGCCGTTTCCTGTATCAATATGGGTAACTTTTCCAAAAATATGCTGCTGCCCCAGGCGCATCACTTCCATGTTATGCGGCTCAAAATGCAGACGGTAGCCTATGGAGAGCATGCGGCCTGCCTTTTTGCAGGCGGCAATCATTTCTTCGCATTCACCGGCATTTAAGGCCATGGGTTTTTCACAAATCACATGTTTGCCCGCTTTGGCCGCCCTGATGGTAAACTCTTTGTGCATAAACACGGGCAAAACCACGTAAACAATATCAATATCGGGGTTGGCGGCTATCTCATCAAAATTTTGATAATTGTAAATATTTTTTTGAGGTATATTGTATCGTTTCGACCAATCAACTGCCTTTGAAGGTGTACCGGTCACTATCCCGGCAAGGTAACAGTTACTGGTATGCTGCAAAGCCGGACCCAGCTGCCCGAAACTATAATAGCCCAAACCAACCAATGCCACACCTGATTTTTTATCCGGCTTTGAAGATGCCATGGACAGCACCGATAAAGCAGGCCCCAGGCTTAATGCCCCAACAGCTACCGAGCCTGTTTTGATAAAACTACGACGGGAAAATTTACTTATTGCCATAACCTGAAAAATTGATTACCTAAAATTAGTGAATTTTAACAGGCAAAAGGAATTACAATAAAATTGTGACTTGAGATTTAATGATTTGTCAACTTTTTAAAAGTTTAATTACATTACCTGAAAAATATAGCAAATAAAATTATGGTTTTATCAGGTGATGCGGTAGAACTGGCTTTAATGTTTAACTTACTGCCATGAAACGCAATGACCTGTTATGGAAGGCCGCATTAGAAGATTTGTCTGATGATTTTCTGCGCTTTTTTTATCCTGACGCAGATAAATTATTTGATCTCGATAAAGAGTTTGAATATCTTGACAAAGAACTGGAACAGCTTTTTCCGCCCGAAGACGATAATTTTGCTCCCCGTTATGTAGATAAGCTGGTAAAAGTATTTACACGCAATGGACAGGAAGAATGGATTTTAATACATGTGGAGGTACAGGGCTATACCGATCAGGATTTTGCTAAACGCATGTTTCAGTACTATTATAGAATACTGGATAAATACGACAAGCCTATTACGGCCTTTGCCATCTTTGCGGATACAAATAAAAGTTTTCATCCTAAATATTATGAGAGGGAATTTTTAGGCACCAAAGTATATTACGCTTTCAATACCTATAAAATTATAGACCAGGATGATGCGAAATTAGAAGCAAGTAATAATCCGTTTGCTATGGCTGTGCTTACGGCCAAGCTATCCCTTTCGCGCCCGGCGCTGAAAGATCAGCAATTGCTTGATCTTACCTTTGACTTGGCTAAACGTTTGTTAACTAAACAAATACCAAAAGAAAAAATCCGCATACTGATGAACTTTTTGCGACATTACATGCGTTTTGAAAATGAGGAAATAATAGCTAAATTTGAACAAGAAATTTCTATTTTAACAGAAAGGAGTAGTACTATGGGTATTGAAGAATTTTTATTGGATCAGGCCAAAAAAGAAGGCAAAAAGGAAGGCAGGAAAGAAGAGCGTGACGATGTTATCAAAGAAACTGCGCTCAAATTAAAAAAAAGCGGTCTGGATATAGCCTTGATTGCTAATATTATGGGGCTTTCTGTTGGGGAAATTGAGAAGTTGTGATATAAAGACCAAATTCTGTCAGCTAAAATTTAAACCTTAACAGGAGTACTACCATGGGAATAGAAGAATTTTTATTGGATCGGGCCGAAAAAGAAGGGTTTAAAAAAGGTCTTGAAATCGCTATGACTCAAAGAGAATTTGAGATGGATGTTGCCTTCACCCGTAGTCTTTTATCGTCAACTGATTTCAACATATCAAAGATTGCCCAATTAGTTGGTGTAAATGAAGATTTTGTATTAAAGGTAAAAGTTGGGTCAGATAAATAAAGGATACGTTTAAAAAAATTGAACACGCTATGTCATCTGAAACTTGGTGTGTTTTTTAGTCGGTAAGTTAAAACCTGGCGTGAAATTTATCCTGTGGCCTTCAGAGGTGATTTTACAACAAATCTACAAGCCCGGCAAAAGAACTTATAGTCGCTATCTGCCCTGCTTCAACTACCCCAAAACCATAATCAGCAAAAATAAATGGTACGGCTGCTTTTGCAGCGGTATCATAGTCGCCGAAGGTATCGCCAACATATACCGGGGCTTTTAGCTGGTGATCGTTTATAATATCTTTTATATTTTCGGCCTTTGGATTGCCTTTGGTGCCAAAGCATTGATGGCCCATAAAATAATGCCCCATCCGGCTTATCTTTAAAAACACTTCGATATAGCCGTTCTGGCAATTACTTACAATGTACAATTTATATTTACCGGCCAGGTAGGCCAGTGTTTCATCAAGGGCCGGGTAAAGCTCACCGCCTTTGGTGTGCAATATTTCGAGTTCGCTTTTAGCGCAAATCTCCATTAACGCAGCACGTTTTTCAGCATCAATATAGGGAAACAATTTATCAAATATCGCAGTGTAGGTCATCCCGGTAATGGAACGCACTTTTTCCTGTGTCATCACTTCATCCACATAGTCAACCTGGTCGATGGCATCCTGCCAGGCAAGGGCTACGTTTCCGGTACTATCCCATAGCGTGCCGTCGAGGTCAAAAATTATACTGTCGAATTTGTTTTTTAAAGAGGGGATCATCATTTTTTGCTAAGCCGCAAAAATAGAGGATTTTTTTATGTCAGGCCCGGAGATAGGCCTTTATTTATTTTTATAAAATCCAATTCACCCGTTTTGATATGATGGTCAAAAATTACCAGTCAGCTTTAGCTTAACGCCCAGGTTTTTATATTTCTCTATCATTGTCTCACGTTTCTTGTCTGTGGCGGAGGCAATACAATCGCTCAATACCGTTACTTTATATCCTTTTTTTACTGCTTCTTTAACAGTTCCCCAAACACAGCCTTCTGCAAATAGCCCGGCAACATACAGTTCATCAATAGTTTTCGATTTAAGGAATGCTTCAAAGGCGCTGTTTGCAAAAGCGCTGCTCCGGTTCTTCGAAAAATAATTTTGGTTTACAACATGCAACCTTTTATCCGTTTTGCTGCCTTCGGACCCTTTGATCGCTGCAAAATTCCTGAAAATATTGAGCAGGTCCCACTTTGAGAATTCGTTCCCGATATAAACAGGTATCAGCTTGTTTGTGCCGATGTTTGCTGTCAGCCTGTTGATATTCCCGATAATTTTCGCCGCCTGGTTTTGGTCAACCGGAAATTTTGCGCCTGGCGCCGTAAAATCGTTTTGAATATCTAAAATTAACAGTCCTTTCATATTTACTTTATTAACAAAACACAAGCATCAGGAGACATCTTTTTTTATATCGGTTATTAGACCTATATAAAATTCAGCTGTTACAAAAAGATACATTTAATGGCAAGCCGGGCTTAATTAATTGTCATTATTCCCTCACAAAGTTCTAACGGCTCTTCGTCGGGCTATAAATTTCTTAATTTTACCTAAATTTATTTCAAAAGCATATCTGTTGCATACCCGCCCGCCAAAAAATACACGCCCCGCCCCTTTAACTTTAAAAGAACGACTGGCTGCATTACGCAACCTGCCTGCCTTTTTTAAACTGGTATGGGAAACAAGTCCATGGCTTACTATCGCCAACTCCGTGCTGCGTATTGCCCGTTCAGCCATGCCCGTCGGCTTGTTGTATGTAGGCAAACTAATCATCGACCAGGTGATTAAACTAAGCCATCAGCATGGGGCAAACACACATCATTTATGGCAACTGGTAGGTATTGAATTTGCTCTGGCTATACTGACCGATGCCCTGAGCCGTGCGATAACTTTGATGGATGCCCTGTTAGGCGATCTGTTCAGCAACCATACTTCGGTAAAGATAATGGCCCATGCGGCAACGCTTGATCTCGACCAGTTTGAAGATTCTGTTTTTTACGATAAACTGGAAAGGGCGCGCCAGCAAACCATCGGGCGTACGCTGTTGCTTTCGCAGGTTATGAGCCAGGTGCAGGATTTGATCACGATGGGATTTTTGGCTGCCGGATTGATGGCCTTTAATCCCTGGCTTATTATTCTGCTTTTTATCGCCATTATACCGGCATTTTTAGGCGAATCGTATTTTAACGATCAAAGCTATGCCCTCACCCGCGGCCAAACCCCCGAACGCAGAGAACTTGACTATCTACGCTACCTTGGCGCCAGTGATGAAACCGCCAAAGAGGTGAAAATATTCGATCTGTCGGGTTTTATTATCGGGCGTTTCCAGCAACTATCCACCAGGTTTTATCTCGATAACAAAAGGCTTTCGGTAAAAAGGTCATTATGGGGTACTTTTTTTGCCATGCTGGGCAGTATTGGCTATTATGCCGCGTACGTTGTGATTATTATGCGGACAGTTGACGGCAGCGTTACCATTGGCATGCTTACTTTTTTGGCAGGCTCCTTCAGACAATTGCGCACCTTGCTCGAAGGTATTCTGATCCGTTTCACTTCAGTATCCCAGGGGGCCATCTACCTGCGCGACTTTTTTGAATTTTTCGATATCAAACCTAAAATAAAGCCGGCGGCCCATCCGCTGCCATTTCCCGAAAAAATACAACAGGGCTTTACTTTTGAAGACGTTGGTTTCCGTTATGCCAACTCCGACCGCTGGGCGAACCGTCATCTGAGTTTTACTTTACATCCCGGTGAAAAGTTAGCGCTTGTAGGCGAAAATGGCGCCGGTAAAACCACGCTTGTAAAATTGCTGGCCCGCCTCTATGATCCTGCCGAAGGCCGTATTTTATTGGATGGTATTGACCTTCGCGAATATGACATTGCTGATCTGCGCCGTAACATCGGGATTATTTTCCAGGATTATTTGCGTTACCAGATGACATTTGCTCAAAACATTGCTGTGGGGAATATCAGCCAGCAACATAACCGCCCTTTGATAGAGACATCGGCAAAACAAAGCCTGGCAGATGCATTGGCAGACAAACTTCCCGGCGCTTATGACCAGCAATTGGGCAAGCGCTTTTCGCAGGGCGTTGAATTATCGGGCGGCGAATGGCAAAAAGTGGCGCTCGCACGTGCTTATATGCGCGATGCGCAGTTACTGATACTTGATGAACCAACTTCGGCACTGGATGCACGGGCCGAATACACTGTTTTTGAACGCTTTGCCGAACTCACCAAAGGAAAATCGGCGGTTCTTATCTCTCACCGTTTCAGCACGGTGCGCATGGCCGACAGGATATTAGTGCTTGAAAAAGGCGAACTTATTGAAATTGGCAGCCATAGGGAACTCATCCAAAAAGGTGGTCGTTATGCTGAATTGTTTAACCTGCAGGCTTTGGGATACAGGTAAAAAAAATAAAAACATTTCAAATATTTGCGTGTTATTACCAAACGAATTTAAAAACCAGACGTTTAATTAAGCCTTAAAAAAATAAAATACAAATGATGAAAAATTATTTATCAGTAAGAAAAAATACGTAAAACTACGTATATGAATCGCGTATAAATCCCGGTAACTTCGGGATATGTACCTGTATCTTTGAACCAATTAATTCATTGATTTTTTTGTTGAACAACATTAACCTATGTTCTTATGAAACAATTATTACTTAACTCTCTGTTTATTGCAGGATCAGCATTTATATACATACAAGGCGCCAGGCTGCTTACAATCAATAATAAAATTTTTGACCAACAGTCATCGGGCCCTGCAAGTCCTAAACATATCATAAAAAAACAACATAAATCAATCGGGTCGGTGATGAATACTGCTTTGTTAGACGCCGATTTTAAAGATAATGCATTGACGCTTTTTTTTAACAAATTACCTAATATAACGGGCAATGCCTATAACGAAACGCTGGTTTATAATCCCTATATCAATTTTACCTATTACGACCTGATCCTTAAAAACCCGGAGTGGTCGCAAAGCAGTAAATAAAAAAAAGTTTTAGTTAATTTGGTTTGATGCAGACAGTGGTTGCGGAAATGCAATGACTGTTTTGCTTTTATCATAAATTTTGCAATTTCTGTTATTTTACAAGGTGTGCTCCGGTCATAAAAACAATCATTACCGGGATTGCAAGTACAATAAATACCCTTGCCATTTGAATGCTGCTTGCATCGCCTTTAACAAATACGTTGTACATGTCTGATTTAATGGTGTTTAATTTGTGTTCCATGATTTTGTTTTTTAATCTATCAAATAATTTATCAGTAATATAATTTATCAAATTATGTCATGTTATACGGGCAATAAATTCCCCAGGTTACAGTATTTGATAAAAAAGTTTAAAAAGATTAAAAAATCGATAAAAATTAACCCGGAACCCATGGGTTTCTGTCATCAAATCCGTTCTCTAAGCCTTTATCAGGGAAATAATTTGGAGATTTCTTATAGTCTGAAACGTGCATACTTGTGAGCGCCGTTCGAAATAGCGATCAGAAGTATAGGGAAAATGGCCTAAACCAGCCCGGGGAATTTACGAAGCACAAAACATCTGCTCAAACACCAAACTTTTGCAGGCTGTTAAACATTCCTTACGGATAAATTCAGGTAGGTCATCTCCATTTTTAAATTTAAAAACGGCAATCCCACCTTCAAAATGATATTGTATGTAATGTTGGAGTTTATCGCAGGTTGACTTTTTATTGCTGCCATTGCTGAACCAACCAGCGTTATTTTGTTCAATTTCGAGCAGGCAGCAATTAAATTTTTCGATAATTTGCCTGCAATCCCTGGCCTCATCGCCAATATAGAGAATATTGTTAAAAGACATCCAGTTGATAAGTGACACCTGTTTCATGGTCCAATAGTTTATGGCAACAAGTTATTTAATGAAGATGAAATTATAATGAAAACAGCTTATTTTCATTTTGGCGGGTCCATTTATGAATTACGTTTTCCAGGCGTTCGATGGTAAATGGTTTACTGATAAAGTCCTTCATCCCCGCCTGCTTACATTCCTGCTCATCTTCGCTGAGCACATTGGCTGTCATAGCTATGATTGGCGGGGCATTGTCTTTATACTTTTCAATGATTTGCCTTGCTGCTTCAAGCCCATCCATTTCCGGCATTTGAATATCCATAAAAATCAAATCGTAGGCTTTATTACCGAGCATTTCAACAGCCATTTTTCCATTGTCCGCAATATCAATATCGTACCCTATTTTCTTAAATGTTTTGTCCGCAATCAACTGGTTCATTTTATTGTCTTCGGCCAGTAAGATATTCAGCGGGCGATATTGAAAATCTTCATTGGAAGGGGCCTGATCTTCATCCACCCTATCTGTTGAGGCAACCTGCAACGGTAAACTAAAACTAAAAACAGACCCCTCTGCCTCTCTGCTGTTTGCCCAAAGTTTACCGGCCATCATTTCAACTAATTTCTTGCAGATAGACAAACCCAGGCCTGTGCCGCCATATTTCCCCAGCGCGGTAGTATTTACCTGGGTAAAAGGCTTAAAGAGCTGCGACAGGGCTTCCTCACCGATCCCAATGCCTGTATCCTTAACAGCAAAGGTAACCTCCTGTATATTCCCGCTGATACCCGAGGCCGAAACATGTAGTGAAACCGAGCCTTCATCGGTAAACTTAATAGCATTACCAATCAAATTAACCAGGATTTGTTGTACCCGGCTTTCGTCCATTTTTAAATATTCGGCTATGTTATCGTCTATTTCATAGTTTAAACTGATGTTTTTGCCCGAAACAGCTATCCCGGGGTAACTTATGTCAAACACGGTTTTTATACAATTCCGCACATTCACGGGCTTTGGATAAAGCACCAGTTTATCGGCTTCTATTTTTGAAAGATCAAGGATGTCGCTGATAATATTAATAAGCAGTTTACTGCTTGATTGCAGAGTTTGTAATAGTTCCTGTTGTTCGGGCGATATATTGGACCGCGAAAGCAATTGGGTAGCCCCGATAATCCCATTTAAGGGCGTCCTGATCTCGTGGCTCATATTTGCCAGAAAATTCGATTTGGCAACAGTGGCCTCTTCAGCCTGGTCTTTTGCAGCAGATAATGCTATTTGTGAAGATTGGAGTTCCCGGCTTTTTTCAAGCAATTTGTTTCTGTCATTTTCATGGGCCCTTTTTAAAAAACTGACCAATAAACCGGTAATTAAAATAAAGGTTAAGGCCGACGTAATAAGGTCAGTTTCTTTTTGCCCGGTATTTTCAGCGGGCGTTACCCATTGCGGGAAACGCTTTTCTAAAAAATAACAACCCCAAAAAACCACCATCAGTATGCCTATAAAAGGCAGGTGGTATTTTTGCCGCACCAATATCATTATCAACGCAATAAAAAAAACACCCACCTGGGTTGTTGATCCTTCAATTCCCCCATTTAAAAACCAGCCCGGAATAAACATAATTATGCCCAGGGCAATATAACCGAGCGCAAGATTTTCGTCATACCCTTTAAACCTGCTTTTGTAAAACACTAAAACAGAGATGCCAGCGATAAATACTTCTACAACAACTAAACCTACAGGAAAACCTATCAGCAAATTAGTTATAAACCCCAGCATTGCATTAAAGCCCACAACCAAACAAACCGCATTGAAAAGCTTGTTCTGTAATGATACACCAGGGTCGTCGAAGCCAACAAAATTCTTTAATCTTTTCCACAACATCAGATCAGGCATTTATCAAATTCACAAATTTAACTGGAAATACACTTATAGTCAGATTAAAAAAAATAATTAATTCAGTCTGTATAAAAAGCGATGCCTACCAGGCCATTAAATGAGCCAGACTATAGTCAATTGATGAAGAAGTTATTGTATTGTGACGGTTCCAGTCTTCAATATCGATAAGACCCGGCATTGTTTGGTAATGCCGGTCGTCTTTTGAACATTTAACAATATAGCCTATATCGTCCACCCTGGCAATTACAGGG
>JBIOHE010000165.1:0-9556 GCA_044448725.1 Sphingobacteriales bacterium
TAACAAAATATTACAGTCAGGAGTATCTTTTGTTACCAGCCTCCCTGCCAAAATTACTCACTCATTTCTGGACACCTGTAACCTATATGTTCATGCATGCAGATATATGGCATATTTTGTTCAATATGCTGTGGTTTTACTGGTTCGGTCAGATCTTTGAAGAATATCTCGGCAAAAAACGCACGTTAGGTTTGTATTTTATGGGAGGCCTGGCGGGGGCTTTCCTTTTTATTTTCAGCTATAATGTTTTTCCGTTTTTTACACATACAAATGAGGCTGCAACTAACGTTCTGCTTGGCGCATCAGCAAGCGTAATGGCCATAATGGTTGCAACCGCTACGCTATTGCCTGATTATACTATCCCTTTAATTTTAATTGGGCCGGTAAAGTTGAAATGGCTCGTGCTGTTTTTCATCGCCCTTGATTTTTTAGGGATTACAGGATTGAATGCGGGCGGTGAACTGGCCCACCTTGGCGGCGCCTTAACGGGCTTTCTGTATATCAAACAATTACAAAAAGGCAACGACTGGATCGGCAATATCGCTAAACTGTTTAAGCCGAAGCCCAAACTGAAAGTAGTATCTAATAATACATCAAAAAGAACGGTAAGTTTACCACGCCAGGAAGAAATTGACCTTATATTAGATAAAATTTCACAATCGGGATACGACAGCCTGAGCAAGCAGGAAAAAGAAATATTATTTCGCGCAAGCAATAATGAAGGTTAAAACCAAACTGTCCTTTATTGATAAAATTATCTTGTGGCTCAATGGCCTGCTATGCCTCGCCTTAATAATCAGTTACTTCGCGCCGTCGGTAGATCCAAAAAAAGTTTGGGAAATCGCCTTTTTTGGCCTGGCTTACCCTTTTTTACTGGTTGCCAATATAATAATGGTGTTCTGGTGGCTGCTGCGGAAAAAATGGTACGCTTTTATTTCACTGTTATGTATTGTTGGCGGATGGAAAGTGCTGAATAATAATATCGGCTTTCGCATGCCGGCATCGGCCGGCTATGCACCCGGACTAAATGTTGTGCGGATGATGACCTATAACGTCCATAATTTTAAGCGTTACGGTGCAAAAAACGATATTTCCACAAAACACGATATTCTGCAAATCATCAATGACCAGCAATCTGATGTTATCGGCTTTCAGGAGTTTTATACACGAAGCCATGGCCAGTATGACATGCGCGATTCCATTGTAAAAATTATGGGTTCAGGTTATTTTTATTTTGAACCTGTAATATTCAATAGCACCGAGGCCATCGGGATTGCCATTTTTTCAAAATATCAGATCATAGACCACGGCATAATCCCCTTATCTGACAAAAAAAGTGAAAATGCATGTATTTATATTGATGTAAAAAAAGGGGACAGGGAATTCAGGGTTTATAGCGTGCACCTGCAATCCATCCGTTTTGACCCGGAAGACTATAAATACATCAAAAACATTACCGGGGACGGCACAACCGACGTTGCTTCTGCCCGGCGTTTAGGCGTTAAATTAAAAAATGCATTTATAAAACGAGGCGCGCAGGTAGCCAAAATAAAGGCAAATGCCGCACAATGCCCTTATCCCTACATTATCTCGGGCGATTTTAACGATACGCCAACCTCCTACGCCGTTAACCAAATGGCCAAAGGCTTAAAAAATGCGTTCCGCGAAAAAGGCTCCGGCTTCGGCCGCACCTACAACGGCAGTTTCCCTAATTTCCAGATAGATTATATAATGGCCAGCCTCCAATTTAATGTATTGAACTACCAGGTCATCGAAAAAAAACTATCAGATCATTATCCCGTAAGGAGTGACTTGGTTTTGGTTCATTAGTTCATTGGTGGTTTAGTTCATTGGTGGTTTAGTTTAATACATATCATGAAAGAACTGCTTCGTTAATCAGCCCTTCCCGTCCTGATTTGATTTTCCAATAAACTTCAGATATGCATTTAGTTTAAGATGGATTGTTTGGAGTTTGTCGAATAAAATATTGAACTGCTCTTCCTTTAAGAGGTTCCTGGTTTTTGATTTTTTTAACCACCCTTTCGTTTCTATGATTGAACCCCTGCTAAAATAGCAGAAATTCCTGTTCTCTTTGTAATGATAACGGCCATATCCTTCGGCGATGTTAGCTCCTATAGAATCAGCAGATCTAACGATCTGCTTGCCTATAGTATCTTTAGCAAAATAATCCCATTCACTAACAATAAACCAAATTTCATCACTAAAACTTTCTGCTAATTGATAAACCTCTAAATCTTCAAGATTGTAATAACTCATAAAAATTGTGATAACGAACCATCCACCAATGAACTAATGAACCAGTGAACCAATGAACTATTTCTTCATCTCTTCCTGTACTGCACGTAAGAATTCATTGGCCTGTTGGGACCCGATTATATAGACGAGCCCGTCCCTGTCGGTTAAATAAATGGCGTCTTTGCCGGAGGCGAAAAAACGGATGGAGCCTTTTGTATGGAGATTGTAAACCGGGTTATTAAACAAATATCTGCTGTAATGGCCCTTTTCTGCTTTAACGATGCTGTTAAGGTCGATTTTTACGAGGCGGGTGGTCCATAACCCGTTTATGAGGACGCTTTTGTTTTGTACACGGGTACGAAAATGCAGCAGGAAACCCATAATAACAGATATGATGATGATGGCGAAACCAACTACAGCCAGGATATCCGCCTTATTATGTTCATCGGTAAAAAAATTAAAAGTATAAGCAGCGAAGCAGCAGGCCGCCAAAACCAAACGGATGGAAACAGGTATCCATTCCCTGCCCAAATATTGTTTTTCAGTAAAAACCGGTTTCTCGCTCATTGTTTTAATTTGACAATTCGAATATAGTTACTTTTTTAGTGTTCTCACTTACTTTATATCTGTCATCGGGGCGGTAGCCGCCAACCCATATAATATCGCCGTTCCCGTTAACCAATAATGGTATTGTTTCTTTCTCATGCAAAGGCACTTTCTGGTCAATAAAAAAATCGCTTATTTTTTTACCCTTCCGCATACCCAGCGGGTAAAAGCGGTCACCCTGTTTCCAAGGGCGTAAAGTTAACGGATATATCAGCAAATCAGTATCTATTGAAACAGCCATGGGGTTGTTTTTTACAATCAACGGACTATCATCCTGTAAAACGCTTAGCCTGTACCCGGCATAGTCAACTTCCCGTTCGTTTTTGCCGATAAGCACTTCCGGCTGCGCAACGTTGTTTAATTTTGTAAGGATCAGCGTCCCCCTGTCGAGCAGGAGCCGGTACCCGGCAGATTCAAAAACCCGGCCCGCGTGTTTATCCAACGACTCAATAAGGTCATCAACCACCGTTTCACTAAAACCAAACTCCTGTAGCAGTTTAAAAAGGAGAAGCCGTTGCGGTTCCAGTTTTTTCAGGGCTGCTATTGAAATATGGGTCTCGTCCCCTTTATAAACAAACAATTCTTTCTTTAAGGTGGCTGTTTGCTGCTCCAAAAACAGTTCAAGGTCGCGGAAATGGCCGAGGTTTTTCTCAAAGGTATGCTCAAGCGCCGGGTTCAGCTCTTTTAGTTTCGGGATTACTTCCAGCCTTATTTTATTGCGGGCATACTTTACCGATGCATTTGAGCTGTCTTCCACGTAGGCCAAACTGTTTTCATCAATAATATCCCGAACCTCCTGCCTGTTTAAAAAAAGCAGCGGACGCACCAATGTGCCATTTTTAGGTAAGATACCATGCATCCCGGCAATGCCGGTGCCCCGGGTAAGGTTTAACAATATTGTTTCGATTGCATCGTTTTGATGATGCGCCAGTGCGATAACGCTATAACCCGTTTGTTGCCGCACCTGCTCAAACCATTGATACCGAAGATCACGCGCCGCCATCTGGGTGGATATTTTTTCATCGCCGGCATATTTTAAAGTATCAAAACTGATGGTATGAAAAGGTACGCGAAGCTGCATGGCCAGGTTATGGCAAAATTCCTGGTCGCTTAAGGATTCATCGCCGCGCAAAGTAAAATTGCAATGTGCTATACCAAAATTATATCCTGCTGATTTTAATAAATGAACCATAAGTACCGAATCCATGCCCCCGCTCACCGCAGCCAGTACTTTGCTGTTGCGCTCAAACAGGTTATTTTGTTCAATAAAATCAGTGAAACTTTTAACAGGAAGCATCCATCAAAATTATTAATTTAAAACCCCAACAAAAAACTAATTTTGCCATCGTGAATAAATATGTTTTAAGCCTTTTGTTTTTATTGGCAGCAGCAACTGTAATGGGGCAAAAAAAATCAATTGTAACCCTGATAAAGTCGCAGAGCAGCACCGGGATAAAACTCAATGGAAAGGACGTGGTTAAAGTTTACCAGGGTACCTTTAAACAGGATTATTCGACGCTTACCTCCGACAGCGCTTATTTTTATATTCAGGATAACGCCGTTGATGCTTTCGGGCACGTTAACATTAACCAGGGCGACACTTTAAATGTTTATGCAGATAAACTGAATTATAACGGCAATACCAAAATTGCTATACTGACTGATAACGTGCGCCTGGTGGATAAAGATGCAACTTTAACAACCAATCACCTTAACTATAACACGGCTACACGCATAGGCGTTTATACCGACGGCGGGAAGCTGGTTAATAAAGATAATACCCTGTTGAGTAAAAATGGCTGGTATTTTGCCCAAAGCCGCGACGCCTATTTCAGGTATGATGTATCGCTCACCACGCCCGACGCATTGGTAAAAACGGATACCATGCGGTACAATACAAAGTCGAAGATCTCCTATTTTTACGGCCCCACCAATATTTACAGCACCAAGGGCGAAAAAGATAAAGACACCCTTTATACCGAAAATGGCACCTACGATACCGGCACAGAGCAGGCAGCTTTCGGTAAAAAGAACTTTTACCATACGGGCACCAAATCGTTAAAAGGGGATAGTTTATTTTACGATAAGCTGAAAGGGTACGGCCGCGCGGTTAAGCATGTTACTTTTAATGACAACGAGCAAAAGGTAACCATCAGAGGCGAACTCGGCACTTATTTTAAGGCGGATGAGCGAACGGTAGTAACGCAGGACCCTTACGTTATTATGGTTACCGAGAAAAAGGACACCACAAAAACCGATTCTGTGGCCAGGGCCGATTCTTTATTAAAAAAACAACCGGCTAAAAACGGGAATGCCATAACAATGGCTCAGTTGATTAAGAAGACGATACCTTCGGGGTCTATGCCCATTAAGCAGGATGGGATAAAAACAGATAAGGATGTGAATTCTCTTGCAAAGCAGGTAAAAAACAACCCGGCAATTTCGGCCTTAAAGGATTCCCTTGCCGCGAATCCGAAGAATATAAAAGCCAAAGCCGATTCTTTGATAAAACAGCACTATAATCAACCGGGTATAACGGCGCTGGTTGATACGCTTACCGCCAATTCAAAAAATATAAAAGCAAAAACTGATTCTTTAATAAAACAACAGCGGCCTGAACCTGTCAAAGAAAAGGGCGCCAAAACAAAAAAGACGGGCGATAATTCAAAAAAGCAAACTAAAGCCAGGCCGGGCGGCGCAGATAAATTACCGCTGAAACCCTTAAAGGCAAAAGATACATCGAAGGTAAAACAAGACTCTATTTATATGTCGTCGGATACACTTGAAACAAGGATGCTGACCTATAAAGACTATAAAGCATACCTGGAAAAGCAGAGACTTGCCCGCATAAGGGATACCACCACAAAGGTTAAAAAAGTTAAAGTAAAAGAATCGAAGTTTTTAACTGCTGCCCAGGCGGGCATAAAAATTGACAGCAGTTTCCTGCAGCGTGATTTTTTTGGCAAGCCAAAGCCCGTGGCCGTTAAGAAAAAAGCAGCAAAACCCCTGAGTAAAAAACAACAGGCGCTGGATAGCCTGGCTAAGAAACAGCAGGCCGATTCTGTTTTGAAGGCCAGGCTGGCCGAACCAAACGATACGACAAGGATACGTATCATCATTGCGCACCATCATTTTAAGATGTTTAAATCAGACCTGCAGGCTAAATCGGATTCCATGTTCTATAGCAATGCCGATTCAACCATACGCTGTTTTGTGAACCCTGTTATGTGGACGCAGGGTTCGCAATTATCCGGCGATACCATTTATTTGCAGATGAAACACAAAAAGCTGGATAACATGAAAATGTTCCCCAATGCCTTTATTGTGAACATTGAGAAGGATGATTCAGTGCATTTTAACCAGATAGGGGGAAGGCGGATGCGGGGTTTCTTTAAGGATGATAAGCTAAACCGCATGTTTATTGAAGGGAATGCCGAAAGCATCTACTTTGCGCGTGATAGTGGAAAAATGACTATAAGCGGCATGCAACGGTCGTTAAGCAGCCGCATACGGGTTGATTTTAAAAATAACGAGGCAACCAACCTGGCATTTTATACCAAACCCGAAAACAGGTACGGGCCGTTGGCCAAGTTTAAAGAAGATGATAAAATATTAAAAGGATTTATCTGGAAGCCAAAAGAAAGACCGGTATCAAAGGAGTCGATCATACCGTCATTTAATAAAAAGGCACCGAAGGCAACGCCGGGTAAATCAAAAACCGGCAAGCTTCCGCTTAAAAATCCGAAGGACGGAAAAGGGGCCGGTCAAACGGCTAAAGACAGTACGTTAAATGCTGCCCCGCTTATTAATCCGGGATTGCAAACAAAGAAAGACAGCACCCTGAAAACCGATACGGTAAAAAGGCCGGTTATAAAAACCGGGAAAGACAGTGCAGTTATTAAAAAAGTGCCTGTTGAACCGAAGTAAGTAAAACTTTCAAGACAACTTCCGCAGCGTTAGCCAAAACGATGTCCGGGTGAGTTAACCCGCCGGCATGCATTGGCGTTGATTCCACTGCGTTTATTGCCATTATTCCCTATCTTTAACGCTGATTCCGTTATTTGCACAATTATTCCCCTTTTATAAATATGGCGACAGAAGTTAAGTGTCCGGGTTGTGGTTTCGCGTTCCCGATTGAGGAAGTGATGGCCGAAGAATATAAAAAAGAGCTCCGGGTAAAAATGCAGGAATATACCCTGCAGAAAGAAGAAGAATACCGCAAAAAGGAAGTTGAATTTACTTCCAGGGAGCGGCAGCAGGCACTACAGTTTGAGCAGCGTCTTACCGAAGAAAAAAAACAATTACAAGGCATCATCGAGCAATCCTTACGGAAAAGCATAGGGTCTGATTTTGAGAACCAGCTGCAATTGCTGCAAAATGCCAAAAACGAATCGGACGGGAAATTAAAAACCGCCAGGCAAAAGGAACTCGAATTCCTGCAAAAGGAACAGGCGCTTAAACAAAAGGAAGAAGAGCTGGAGCTTTCTGTTGAACGTAAGCTATTGGAACAGAGGAATGAATTGTCTGAACAAATTAGGAAACAGGAAGCGGAACGCTTTAATTTAAAAGATACCGAATACCAACTGAAACAAAAGGAACTGGAAAAACAGCTGGAGGACCAAAAAAAGCTGGTCGACGAAATGAAACGCAAGGCCGAACAGGGCTCCATGCAGCTACAGGGCGAGGTGCAGGAATTGATTTTGGAGGAATTATTACGCGACAATTTCCCGTTCGACCTCATCAGCGAAGTGGGCAAGGGGGTGCGGGGGGCCGACTGTATCCAAACGGTGCGCAATAAATTCGGACTGGAATGCGGTCGCATTATTTATGAGAGCAAACGCACCAAAGATTTCGGCAACGACTGGATTGATAAACTGAAAAAAGACATGCGGGCCATCGGCGTGGATGTGGCTGTAATAGTTTCGCAATGCTACCCCAAAGGCATGGATTGTTTTGGCGAAAAGGACGGCGTATGGATCTGCTCCTTTGATGAAGTAAAGGCGGTGGCCTACATACTGCGGGATGGCATTATTAAACTGGCCAACCTGACAAAGGCCCAGGACAACAAAGGCGATAAAATGCACCTGCTGTACGATTATCTCATCAGCAACGAATTCAGCGAACAATGGAAAGCCATCCGCGAGGGCTATATGAGCATGCGCATCTCCATACAAAAAGAACGCGACGCCATGGAAAAAATGTGGAAGGCCCGCGAAAAACAACTGGAAAAAGTGCTGCTAAACGCCGCCCATATCAAAGGCTCTATTGAAGGCATTGCCGGCAGTGATATGATCCATTTGGAGTTGGGGGATGATGAGGGGGATGCGTTGTTGCTGGAGTAGGGAGCGCGGCTTTGTGTTTACTGTAGTCACAGGCAGCGCATACAGTATCCGAAGTTTGCAAACTTTGGACAGCGGGAGTAGCTTTCACAATAAAAAAATCCATTTTTAAAGAACCGTTAAAATTTATACTTTGGGATTTTGCGATTAAAATATTAATATGAAAAAAAAGTCGATCCGGAAACCTCTTCTGATAGCCTGCCAGTCAATTGCCGGCATGTTAGTGTGTACACCTGCATTTTCCCAATATATCGGCCAGTATCAGGCAGAATTACAAGTCCGGCCAAAAATTGAGGCAAAAGCTCAAAGTTTTGACTTGCAGGATGTAAAACTGCTTGACAGCCGTTTCAAACAAAACATGGAACGCGATGCCAGATGGATGTTAAGCATCAGCAATTCGCGCTTGCTGCACACATGGCGGCTAAATGCCGGTATTTCGTCTAATGCCAAGCCGTTGGGCGGATGGGAAGCGCCGGATTGTGAACTGCGCGGGCATATCATGGGCCACATTCTTTCAGCCCTGGCGCTGATGTATGCTTCAACGGGCGAGATAGTTTACAAGCAAAAAGCCGATTCATTGGTGGCCGGTCTGGCAGAATGCCAGGAGGCTTTGAACCAGAACGGTTACCTCAGCGCCTTCCCGCAGGAATTTATTGACCGGGTTATTGCCGGCAAACCGGTATGGGCTCCCTGGTACACCATCCACAAAGTGATGGCCGGACTAACTGATATGTATCTGTATGCAGGTAATAAGCAAGCCCTGAACCTTGCAGAAAAGATGAGCTTGTGGGCTTTTCACAAACTTGAGCCTTTGACTCCGCCGCAATTGGCTGCGATGGAGAAAACTGAATTTGGCGGAATGAATGAGGTTGCCTATAATTTGTATGCGGTTACAGGAAACCTGAATGACAAAAAACTGGCAGTGCTTTTTTATCATCACGCTGTACTCGATCCTTTGGCAAATAAACTGGACGAACTGGCTGGTTTACATGCCAATACTCAAATCCCGAAAATAATAGGAGTCGCACGTGGTTACGAATTGACCGGCGATAAGAAGCTAAAAACGATCGCTGATTTTTTTTGGCAGAGCGTTATCGATCACCACACTTATGCGACGGGTGGAAACAGTGATAAGGAATTTTTCTTTACTCCCGATGAAATTTCCAAACATATCACAGCCACTACTATGGAAACTTGCAACGCTTATAATATGCTTAGAACATGTTTAAATATTTGTTGATAAGTTGATAAAGAAAGTGTAAAAAGAGAATCGGCAGGGATAAATTAGATTTTACCACAAATCGATTTGTCGAATGCAAACAAAGTTTACAGGTCTTACCGATTCTCAATGGCAA
>JBIOHE010000166.1:0-9491 GCA_044448725.1 Sphingobacteriales bacterium
ATTCTTAAAGTTTGATGGGAAAATCACCTTTAAGATACTGATTTTCAGGGCTTTAACCAAATTTATCCACAAGTAAACCACTCATTATCAATCTTTTATCCAATAAAGTTATCAACATATTTTAACCCTTGATTCGCATTATTAATTAATGAAGAAAGCATATTTTGGGCAGGCCATGCACTTACAGCTGCCGCATGCAGCGCCTATTTCGACCAAAACAGCGTGGATGTGATTTTGATGGATATAAATTTACCCGATAAAAGCGGTATTGATTTATGTGCTGAAATAAAAAAGAAGCAGCCTGCTATAAAAGTACTTGCGCTGAGTACGCTAAACCAGCCATCCTATATCCGTAAGATGATTGAGAACGGGGCAAGCGGTTATATTTTGAAAAATGCTGATAAAGAAGAGTTGCTGGAAGCCATTAAAGACGTTGCCGCCGGAAAAACGCATTTGTGTATGGAAGCGCTTGAGGTTGTCAGGCACATTTACAACAGTGAAACAGGCAAACCTATGCTTACCCGGCGTGAAAAAGAAATATTGGCCCTGATTGCCGAAGGGCTCACTAATGCCGAAATGTCTGAAAAACTTTTTGTAAGCCAGTGGACCGTAGATAGTCACCGTAAAAGTATTATGACTAAATTGAACACAAAAAACACAGCAATGCTTATTAAATATGCGTTTGAGAATGGGCTGGTATAAAGGCCCTGGGGTTTGTAACTTTGGTAAGTTACCGGCACTTTAAAGAATCTCAAATTAGAAAGGTGAGTGGCCGCCGTTTCTGCTCACCACTCACTTTTCGCAACTCATGCGAATCAAGAGTCAAGAACCAAGAGTCAAGAAAATAGCTTGGCAAATGTATAAACCTGCCTGCCGGCAGGCAGGTCCGCCAATTAGAAAATATTTTAACCAAATATTTCAGCATAAATGAACAGCTTTCTACTTTTTTTCTTGATTCTTGGCTCTAATATCCTGACTCTTGATTCGCATAACTCACTATTTAGTACTTCAATATAATAAACCCTGTTTTATGCTGAGCCACGCCATTCACGCTATAATCAAGTGCATAAAAATATGTGCCTGGGACCTGCATAGCGCCGGTTGTGCTGGCATGCCCGTCAAATACCTTTGAACTGTTATCATAGCCCTGTGCCTGGTAAACCAGTGCGCCGTTACGGTTGATGATGGTTAGCTTATTTTCAGGATAAGCGGCTATGCCGTCTATCATCAGGAAATCGTTCACGCCGTCGCCGTTTGGTGAAAGGCCCTGGTGGACTAAAATACCGTCATTTTCAATAGTTAAATTGATTGATGGTTGTGCAACAGAAATTGCCGCATCAAGGCTGGCCACCGGCCCGGTTGCCCTGGTTATGGTTAACGTATATGTTTTTGTGGTAACGCCATCCTGGGCTGTACCTGTTAAAGTAATAGTATTTGCCCCTACGTTTAAACTGATGCTCCCCGATGCTGTGCCCGAAGTTACCGGGGTACCGTTCACCGTTACTGTAGCCGTTGGGTCAACCGTAGTTGGGGTTACTGTTACCGATGCGGTTGCATACTTCACGTTTCCTGTATAGTTGAGTATTCCCGGAGTTGTCTGGGTCAGTGCTGTAGCAGGGGTCAGTGCAAAATGGCTTAACGCCGCATTTGACGATGCCGCCCTCGTTATAATAAGGGTGTACGTTTTTGTCGTAATATTGTCCTGGGCTGTACCTGTTAAGGTAATTGTATTTGCCCCCGGGTTTAAACTGATGCTCCCCGATGCTGTGCCCGAAGTTACCGGCGTGCCGTTTACTGTTACTGTAGCTGTTGGGTCAGCCGTAGTTGGGGTTACCGTTACCGATGCGGTTGCACTGCTCACCCTTCCTGTATAATTGAGGATTCCCTGAGTTGTCTGGGTCAATGCTGTAGCAGGGGTCAGTGCAAAACGGCTTAACGCCGCATTGGTTGATGCCGCCCTCGTTATAATAAGGGTGTACGTTTTTGTCGTAATATTGTCCGGGGCTGTACCTGTTAAGGTAATTGTATTTGCCCCCGGGTTTAAACTGATGCTCCCTGATGCCGTTCCCGAAGTTACCGGCGTACCGTTTACTGTTACCGTAGCCGTTGGATCAGCCGTGGTTGGGGTTACCGTTACCGATGCGGTTGCATAGCTCACCGTTCCTGTATAATTGAGCACTCCCGGTGTTGTTTGGGTAAGCGTCGTAGTTGGGGTCAGCGTAAAATGGCTTAATGCCGCATTGGCTGATGCCGCCCTGGTTACCGTTACCGTATAAGTTTTTGTTGTTATGCCATTCTGGGCTGTACCTGTTAAGGTAATTGTATTTGCCCCCACGTTTAAACTGATGCTCCCCGATGCTGTGCCCGAAGCTACCGGTGTACCGTTTACTGTTACTGTTGCTGTTGGGTCAACCGTAGTTGGGGTTACCGTTACCGACGCGGTTGCATTGCTCACTGTTCCTGTATAGTTGAGGATTCCCGGTGTTGTCTGGGTCAATGCTGTGGCCGGCGTCAGTGTAAAATGGCTTAATGCCGCATTGGTTGCCGGTGCAGCTCTGGTTACCGTTAGGGTATAGGTGTCTGTTGTTACGCCATCCTGTGCTGTACTGATAATTGTTATGGTATTGCTACCCACATTTAAGCCGATAGCACCTGATGCAGTGCCCGGGGTGACACCTGCACCGTTAATCATTACTGTTGCGTTCGGATCATTGGTAGCAGGCGTTATTGTTATGGAATTTGTCGCATTCGGTACAGATTCTGTATAAGTAGTTGTGGACGATGCAAAAGTTTGATTCAATGAACCACCGCTGGATATTAGGTTACTCAAAGTGGCGTCAGTTGCCGGCGCGGCCATCGTTACTGTCAATGTATAGGTATCTGTTGTTGAGCCGTCCTGTGCGGTAACTATGGTAGTTATGGTATTGGCGCCCACTGTTAGCGCGATGCTGCCCGACGCCGTGCCGGAAATTACCGCGGTACCGTTAACTGTTACGGTAGCTGCAGCATCATTGGTGGTTGGCGTTACGGTTATGCCGGATGCAGTATAGGGAACACTGGCGGTATAAGTAATGGTGCCTGCATCAAATACAGGGCTCAATGTTCCGCTGCTAATGCTCAGGGCGCTTAGCGTTGCATCGGTGCCGCTAACAACGGTAAACGTGGCCGAAGGCCCAGCCCCGGCATCGGTATTGCCGGCAAGGTCGCTGGCATAGCCTGCCGCTACTGAAATACCCAGTGTTCCTGCGCCGGTTATGCCGGAAATGGTAACCGTATAACTTGTACCTGAACCGGTAACTGCTACAGTTCCCGCTGCTGTTCCGGTTGAGTTGAGGGTGATCCCCGATGAGGTCAGGCTGCTGGTATTAAAGTCGGCATCAGCATAGCTTACTGTATAGGTTACCGTTCCTGCTCCGCCGGCGACAATGGAAGCTACCGATGGGGCGCTGATTGTTGCTGTCGGCAGGGCTTGATCGATGGTATAAGCGCCGCCCGAAAACGGCACATTGCTAATGTTTGGCCAGGCATTGCTGCCGCCGGTCATATCCAGCTCCAGCGTGCCATCGCCACTTACATTGGTTACGTTTACATCATAGTTTATATTATCCGTGGTGGTTATCGTATTGATAGTCCCGCTCGCCGTGCCCGACAAGCTAAAATCACCGGTTGAGGGCGGGTTGCTTAAAGCCGCCGCAAAGCTTACCGTATAATCAAGCGTAGTGGCATTAGTCGGGCTTGTTCCCACCGGTGCGATGGATATTACCGTTGTTGGCAGTGCAACCGAGCTGCTTGTGGTCGCTACGTCCACTTCGGTTGCTGCTGTGCTGGTGAGCGCAATATTGCCGGAGTAGCTTCCTGCCGCATCAGTCGCTGCCAGCCTTACATAAACAGGCGTTTTTGCAAATGCACCCGCCGCGCCTACGGTAACCGTACTGCTGAAATTCACATTATCGGTGCTTATTTCGAATCCGCCCCCGGGCGGAGGACTTACCAATACACCGTCCGAAAGGTTAAAACCCCACACGTTGAACGATGTTGAGGCCGATGCAGTACCCGGTGAAGTTCTTAAAGCGGATAAAGTGCCCGTAGCCCGTATGGTGGGCGCGATAAGAAATATTACATTCGGGTCGCCTGCTGTCAGTTCGCTATAACTTGTGGTATTGCCCGCGGGATCGGTAATGCCGATGGTATATGGCACGTTTTCTGATAAGTCCGGATCATCTGAGGCCTGCATGATATAGGTTGCCGAGTAATTGATGTTGTCGGTTGTAACAGCGGTAACCGTATTGCCGGCAATGGTAAGCAGTGGCGCCTGTACGGCTTCGCTCACGGCAAAGTTCAGGGTCACCTGGTCGCCGATTATTGCAGTACCGGGGCCATTGGCGCCGTTCGCAATAAAAGTAATTGCGCTTGCTGTCGGCGGTGTATAATCCATTGTAGTCGCTCCTCCAATATACGGCAAAGGGGTGGTTAGACCAAGAATCATGCCGGTATGATTGACCATGTTTAAACCAATGGTGCCCTCCCCTGTTCCGGTATTTACCGTTATTGTACGGCTTGTCCCCGAGCCGCTTACAGATACTATACTTGCCCCGCTAACGCCTGTCGTAGTTAATGAAAAATTGGAGGTATTAGGGTTAACAGGTCTGTTAAAAGTTATCGTGAATAGTATGCTGCCTGCGTTGGAATAGGCGCTGTTTGCAGTAAGTGAGGTGATTGAATAAGGAAGAATATAACCTTTTGAGCCCGGGCCGGATGCGGCGCCTGCTGTATGGGCGTGCGCGCTTGCCCTGTTTACCGGGACAAAACCTGTAAAAATAAATAACAGCATGGCTGCGGCGCGGGCCAGGTTTTTAATGCCCCGTTTCAGGGGCGATTGGGAATTGTTGCAGTGCCGGCCAAAAGCAGGCACAAAAGGGGTAAGTACAGATTGCTCCATCGTTTTATAAATAATCAATAATTTATCTAAAATATACAGGGGTATATAAAAACGTGAGATGTAACCGGTGTACAGGCAGCAAAAAAAAGGCATCCGCCCTGCGCCCGGTTAAATATCACCCAATGTATTTTTGGACGCATCCCCGAAACGATATTAAAAACATGTTTTAATAAGGTAAAGGTTGAACCTTAAATAATTGTCCATCAAATTTAAAAAAATACTTTAACGAAGCAAAAACAGCAATTACAATAGAAATATTGCGATTTAAATTAAAGGAATATATGTTTAACCAATAATTTAAGGGGAATATTTATTTTCAAAAAAATAAAGGCGTCCGTAAATACAGACGCCTTATTTTTCCTTGCAGTTAATATTCGTTGAGCAAAAAAGATTAATTTTTTTTGCTTTCGCTGCTTTAATGAATAGAAATTATTTAAAAAGAACAAAAAGCGCTAATTAGCTGACCTCCAAACTCAATACTTCAGTACAATAAACCCTGTTTTATGCTTAGCAATCCCGTTCACGCTATAATCAAGCGCGTAAAAATAAGTGCCGGGAACCTGCATGGCGCCGGTTGTGTTACTATGCCCGTCAAATACTTTTGTGCTGTTGTGATGTCTCGTATTTTTAGTCCGATCCTTAAATGTTTATTGATTTTATCAAACTGTTTAAATGTGTCGCCTAAATATGGCAATTCCCCTATTTAAAAAAACACTTTTCAATTCTCATATTTATCCTTACATTTGCGGGCTAATTGTTGCTCATTGAAATCGCTTAAAGAATATTCGATTCCTTTTACCGGCTTAAAACTGGGTAAGCACCAGTTTGAATACACCATTAACGATGCTTTTTTCGGCGAGTTTGACTATTCGCTGGTAAAAAAAGCAAATTTGGTTTGCCAGGTTGAACTGGAAAGACAGGAGACTATGCTCATCCTTAATTTCCATATCAGCGGCACCATTGATGCAAACTGCGACCGTTGTTTGGCGCAATATCCCCAGCCGGTGGATATTCACGAACAGCAGGTGGCCAAGTTCAGCGAAGAGGAAATTGGTGAAGATGAAGAGATCATCACTCTTACTAAAAATGATCATGAGATCAATATAGCAGGGCTGATATACGAATACATAAACGTTGCATTACCCTTTATAACGGTTTGCGATAACGAGGGGGAAACTCCTTATTGTGATAAAGAAATGCTGGACAACTTAAATAAGCTTACAGCAAATACCGAACAAAATGAGACGGAAGACCCGAGGTGGGATGCGCTCAAAAAAATTAAATAATAAATAACCAGGATTATGCCACATCCAAAACGTAAAATATCCAAGTCGAGAAGAGACAAACGCAGAACGCATGATAAAGCGCCATTGCCAACATTAACTACCTGTAAAACTACAGGCGCCATCCATTTACCGCACAGAGCATATACTGTTGACGGTAATGTTTACTACAACGGCAAGTTACTGATTGAGAAAGCAGCGGTAGCTTAAGTTTAATTTTCTGAAATGAAGATTGGCTTAGATATTATGGGCGGAGATTTCGCTCCGGAGGCAACCGTCTCGGGGGCGATTGCGGCTTATAAACATTTATCCCCCGATCAGAAACTGGTACTTATTGGCGATCAGGAGATCGCCGCAAGTATTCTTCGTGAAAAGAATTTTGACCCGGGCAATTTTGAGTTCGTTCATACCACCGAAGTGATCGGCATGGGCGAACATCCTACAAAAGCCATCGTTCAAAAACCCGCATCAAGTATCGCTGTTGGCTTTAAATTGCTGAAAGAAGGCGGGATTGATGCTTTTTCATCCGCAGGCAACAGCGGGGCAATGCTGGTTGGTTCTATGTTCAGCATAAAAACCATTCCCGGCGTTTTACGTCCTGCAATCACCAGTATTATCCCCCAGTTAAAAGGCGCTTTAAGTATTCTGCTTGATGTTGGGGCCAATGCCGACTGTAAACCCGAATATTTTCCGCAGTTTGGCCTGCTGGGCAGTTTATTCGCCCAGTATGTTTATAACATCCAAAACCCCCGTGTCGCCTTAATGAATATAGGCGAAGAGGAAGAAAAAGGCAATATTCTTTGCCAGGCGGCCTATCCCCTCATGAAAGAAAGCAAATTATTTAATTTTGTCGGCAACGTGGAAGGCCGTAATGCCTTTTATGATGACGCCGATGTAATTGTTTGCGACGGCTTTACAGGTAACATTATTTTAAAGCTGGCAGAATCATTTTATGAGGTTGCAGTACAAAGAAATATAAAGGACAATTTTATTGACATGTTTAATTATGAGCAATATGGCGGTTCTCCAATCCTTGGCGTAAATGCGCCGGTGCTTGTAGGACATGGCATATCCAGCCCCGAAGCTATTAAAAACATGGTCCTGTTATCAAGAAACATGGTTGAGAGCGGTCTGGTAGCTAAAATAAAAGCCGCTTTTGAATAAACGATATTTAAATGAGTAAAATTCATGCTGCTATTACAGCCGTGCATGGTTACGTGCCTGAATATGTGCTGACCAACCACGAGCTTGAAACAATGGTAGATACCAACGACGAGTGGATTACCACGCGTACCGGTATAAAAGAGCGGCGCATACTAAAGGGGGAAGGCCTTGGCACATCAGACATGGCGGTACCGGCGGTTGAAGGCCTGCTGAAAAAGCGCGGTATTGGTGCTGAAGAAATTGAACTGATTATTTTTTGCACTTCGACGCCCGATTATGTATTCCCTGCTACTGCAAATATTTTAGCCGACAAAATCGGCGCCAAAAATGCCTGGGGGTATGACCTGCAGGCCACCTGTTCAGGCTTTTTGTTCGGCCTGGCAACCGGGGCCCAATTTATTGAAAGCGGCAAGCATAAAAAAGTTTTGGTAGTCGGCGGCGATAAAATGTCGTCGATAATTAACTATAAGGACCGTGCAACCTGCATTATTTTTGGCGATGGCTGCGGCGCTGTTTTGCTGGAGCCGAATGACGAAGGTAATGGCATTATCGATTCTATTTTAAGGAGCGATGGGTCAGGCCTTCCTTTCCTTAACCAGCAGGCGGGCGGTTCGGTAAACCCTGCAACTCACGAAACTATAAATGCCAACGAACACTATGTTTATCAGGAAGGCAAATCGGTATTCAAATTTGCAGTGACCAATATGGCCGAAGTTGCCGCCGAAATTATGGAGCGGAATAACCTGGGAGCCGATGATATTGCCTGGCTTGTACCTCACCAGGCAAACAAAAGAATTATTGATGCAACTGCCATCCGTACGGGTGTGAGCGCTGATAAAGTTATTATAAACATCGAACGTTACGGGAATACCACAAACGGAACATTGCCCTTATGCTTATGGGAATGGGAAGATAAATTTAAAAAAGGCGATAATTTGATATTGGCCGCTTTTGGGGGAGGGTTTACCTGGGGGTCGATTTATTTAAAATGGGCTTATTAGATGCCTGAATGATTAAACGCCGTATTCAACATAAAACACAAAAATGAGTAAAATTCATGCTGCTATTACAGCGGTACATGGTTATGTGCCTGATTATGTATTAACCAACCACGAGCTGGAAACAATGGTAGATACCAATGACGAGTGGATTGTTTCCCGTACCGGTATTAAAGAGCGCCGTATTTTAAAAGGCGAGGGACTTGGCGTATCAGATATGGCGGTTCCGGCGGTTGAGGCTTTGTTAAAAAAACGGGGTATCGGCGCCGACGAGATTGATCTGATTATTTTTTGTACCACCACCCCTGATTATGTTTTCCCCGCCACCGCAAATATTCTGGCCGATAAAATTGGCGCTAAAAACGCCTGGGGATACGACCTGGCAGCGGCTTGTTCGGGCTTCTTATTCGGCCTTGCAACGGGTTCGCAATTTATTGAGAGCGGGAAACATAAAAAAGTATTAATTGTTGGCGGCGACAAAATGTCGGCAATAACCAATTATAAAGACCGCGCCACCTGCATCATTTTTGGTGATGGCTGCGGCGCGGTATTACTGGAGCCCAATGACGAAGGCAACGGCATTATCGATTCTATTTTAAAAAGTGATGGATCGGGCGTAGCTTACCTGCACCAAAAAGCAGGTGGTTCGGTAAAACCGGCTTCGCATGAAACGATTGACGCCCTTGAACATTATGCTTATCAGGAAGGCCAGGCGGTATTCAAATTTGCTGTAACCAATATGGCAGACGTTGCCGCTGAAGTGATGGAGCGCAACAACCTTAAATCCGACGATATTGCATGGCTGGTGCCCCACCAGGCCAACAAACGCATTATTGACGCTACCGCCAGCCGTACCGGCGTGAGTCCCGATAAAGTAATTATAAATATTGAGCGTTACGGCAATACAACAAGCGGAACAATACCCTTATGTTTGTGGGAGTGGGAAGATAAATTTAAAAAAGGAGATAATTTAATACTTGCTGCTTTTGGCGGCGGGTTTACCTGGGGCTCCATTTATTTAAAATGGGCTTATTGATATGCAAATTTGCTTATCAATAATCCCAACATTATCAAATATGTTTTGTTAATTTGCTTACAGTAAAAATC
>JBIOHE010000167.1:0-9432 GCA_044448725.1 Sphingobacteriales bacterium
AACCCCTCCCTGCCACTCCACAGGCAGCCCCACCCCTCCCGAGGGAGGGAATTTAGCAGCAATCAAAATTCTTCCGAACGCCTAAGGAGACAAACCAACAATGCCAACAAACATCCTACCAAAAAGCATCGCCCCTTCCCGTTTACCGCCATTTTCCCCCGGTTTACCGAAAATTTAAGCTGCTTTGCCAAATGCCTTACAGGGCCTTTTGAAATAAGATTTAGATTTGTACTATCAGAACTGAATGATAATTTTAATTTGCAATAGAAATTAACATTACAACATTCAAACATTACAACAACAAGAACATGGAAAACGCCCTCATCACCGCTGCAACTAAAGGAATCGGACGCGCTACAGCCATCGCTTTTGCCCGGCAGGGCATCAACCTGGCCATCTGCGCAAGAACCGGCGACGACCTCGCGGCTTTTAAAATGGAGCTGTCGGCCATCAACCCGGCTATAAAAATATTTACTTCGGTTACCGATTGCAGCATTAAACAACAGGTATTGCAATTTGCCGCCGGCGCCGAAAAGGAGCTGGGCTTCATCAGCATCATCGTTAATAATGCCGGGATTTATGAATACGCCAGCATATTGGATGATAAGGAAGGGACTTTTGAAAAACACATCAATACCAACCTGATGCCCGCTTATGAACTTTACCGCTTTTTTGGTAAAACCATGATCGCTGCGCGTAAGGGGCATATTTTTAACATCTGCTCGGTAGCTTCGGTTAATCCGCTGGCGGAGGCAGGCACTTATAGTGTAACAAAATATGCGCTCTTTGGTCTTACCAAAGTAATGAGGCTGGAGACGCAGCCGCATGGGGTAAAGGTAACCGCCATTATCCCCGGCTCAACGCTAACCGCCTCATGGAAAGGGATGACTGTAAACAAAGATGAAATGGTTTTGCCCGAAGACATAGCCTCCGCAATCGTAAATATTCACAGCATGAGTGCAGGGGCCAATGTGGATGAAATAGTAATTAAACCTGTAACAGGACAATAAATAATAACAATCTAAAACAATTATAAAATGAACAAAAAACTATATCGCGATGAATACCACAAGGTGTTAGGTGGTGTTTGTTCAGGCCTGGCGGAGTACTTTGAGATGGATGTAACCATTGTGCGCCTGCTGTTTGCCTTCACCTTCTTTATTATGGGCGTCGGTTTTATCCCTTATATTATTTTATGGATAGTGCTGCCAAAAAAGGGTTACCTTTATACTAATTTCAATAACCCGTCGGTTGATTATACAGTGCCCCCGCAACAACCGGGCAGCCAGTTCAATACGCCTCCTCCACGGCCTCCGGGCAGCGAGTTTAGCAACAACCCCTACAGCGCCAATCCTTTTTCAAATAACCCGGCGGAGAATATGCCGCCAAAACAAAGAACTAACGGCGGGATCATAGTAGGCGTAGTACTCATACTTATCGGCGCAGCCATTTTAATAGATAATTATGACCTGATCCCCGATTTTGATTTTGAAAGACTTTGGCCTGTTATACTGGTGGTAGTTGGCGGCGCGCTGATTGTAAGTGGTCAGCAAACTCAAGCCTGGAAAAACAAGGACTGGCAAGCCGCCGATATAAAAGAAAACCCGGCAGCAGACAGTTCAGCCGCAACTGATGATTCAGCAAAGGGTGATAGCACTTCAACTGCAGAGTAATGGTTCCGCTCGTCCCGGTTTTATCGGGGGGCTGCACCTTGTATTAATGTATATTAAAAAAAATAGGTTATGAAAAACGATAAATTAATCCCGGGCCTGGTACTGGTAATTATAGGCGCGGCCATCCTGCTGGCTAATTATGGCTATCTGCATTTTCATTGGTGGAATATCTTTCGCCTGTGGCCGATATTTTTGGTTATCGGCGGTGTAAACCTGGTATTTTCGCATAACAAATCGCCCTGGGCCACCATTATAAAGGTATCGGTACTGGTGATTGGATTAGGCCTGCTGTTATTCGGCAATTTTGGCAACCGGTATAATTTTTGGCCGGGCAACCATTATAGCTGGAACAATAATGATAAGGATGATGATGACAACAATAATAACGACATGGGTGATAACGATAATGGCGACGACGACAACGGTGCTATGAAAGCCGCTGTTAACGGCGTGTTTAATGAGCCTTATAACGCCAATATTAAAGTTGCCCGCCTCAATGTAAGCGGCGGCGCCACCGTTTATAATTTAGCTGATACCACCAACCAATTGTTCAGCGCCACCACACGCGACAATACTAACAGGTACACTTTTTCACAAAGCAAGGATGAAGATTCCATTTATGTAGTTAACTTTAAGACCAAAAGCCATAATGGTTTTAATTTTGATTCAGATAAAAACAGGGCTGATATGAGGTTAAATCCCAACCCTGAGTGGGAGATCAATGTGGAAACAGGCGCCAGCAGCGTTGATTTCGACCTCTCGAAATTCAAGGTAAAAGAACTAAAATTGCATGGCGGCGCGGCATCGTTTAAGGTGAGATTCGGTATGCCTGTAACTATGACTGATGTTGATATTTCAACAGGTGTTTCTGGGGTTGATATCAGTATCCCTCAAAATGCAGCATGCAGTATTGAAACCGATTCGGGTTTGTCGGATAACAAGTTTGACGGGTTTACCAAAACCAGCGACAACAATTATGAAACACCCGGCTTTAGTTCTGCTAAAAACAAAATGCATATCCATATCAGCGGCGGTTTGTCTGATTTTAAAGTCAGGCGGTATTAAGCCTGAAAAAAGGTAATATTGAACACCGGCTCCTGAACATCAAATAATGAAGTTTTCCTTCAAAATTCGATGTTCAGGATTCGGTGTTCGTTACTTATTAAAAGATAAAACATGTCTCCAACCTATTTCCTGGTAATCAACGGCAGGCCCGAAGGGCCCTTTAGTTTGGAGCAGTTAAAAGCGCTGAACATAAGGCCCGGCGATTTTGTAAAATCTGCCGGAATGGACGATTATAAAGAAGCCCGCGAAATCGCCGAACTCCGTGAACTATTAGGTTTTAGTGTGCCTGTTTTTACCCCGCAGTATTTCGGCAGTTTCGACCAGCGCCTTTTGGCTTCTGCACTCGACTGGTTTTTTGTTGCGGGCTTTTGCATCATCCCGGCATTCCTTATCTCCCTGTTTATTAAAGACACAGAAAGTCATCTTTTAATAGCCATTAGCCTGCTGGCAATTATCCCGGCGGTTAAATTTTTTTATCATATCGCTATGGAATGCTCCGTCAGACAGGCCACCTTCGGCAAGCAGATCCTGGCGATTAAAGTTTGCGATATGCAGGGCAAAAAGATAAGTTTTGGCCGGGCGTTGGGCCGCAACCTGGCTAAACTATTTTCAGCACTCCCCTTTTTTATAGGTTACCTCATTAGTTTTTTCAACAAACAGCAGCAATGCCTGCATGACATGATAGCAGGTACTTTGGTGGTAAAGGACAGGCTTTTTTGAGTTGGCAGCCTGCCTGCCGCAAGCAGGTTTTTAGCAGGCCGTTTGCAGTTTTGGAATCGAAGGCACTTTGGGCAAACTGCGAACTGCCCGCTGCAAACTGACTCAGTCCCGTTTTACAACATAAGTTTTGGCCAGGAAATCGTGCAGGGCCTGGCGGTGTTCGGTAAACAAAATGCTTATAAAGCCCAGACAAAGAAAGGCAACGGAAAATGCTTTGCCGATACTCCGCAACAGCGCATTGGGATAGGAAAGCCTTACGCCATCGATGTCAACAACAACCAGCTTGCAGAGCTTTTTACCAACACTTCCCTGCATGGGTGATGCTTCGCAGATAGAGTTATAAATAATTAAAGGAACACTTGAGATCAATTGCAGGATCAGCAGATCTTTCGCCGATAACTTTAAGAGATCATCAATGGTCTGCAGGTTGAATTTTATGCCTCTTGAGGCTAAAATCACGAATATGTACTGGATCACAAAAGACAATATAATGTAGTCAACAAAGTAAGCCAGCAGCCGCCACCCAAAAGAGGCGAGGTTATCGCCTGTAGGCAGATAGACTCCGCAACTCTCGAAATAGGGATAAAACTCCGGCAGGTCGCAGGCGTCCTGCCAGTCTTCGGCCTGGGAGGATAATATCCGTTCGTGGATGTCAATGCCCCGGTCGGTTAACTCATCAAACGTAAAGGGGCCCTTCTGTTCCCCGCCCTCCAAAATAAAATACTCGATGCCCATTATGCTGTAAAAATACGGCGAAAGATAGAAATTTTAGTTGATTGGGTTTTATTAAATTGTAAAGGTTGAAATGGCAAGTAACCCGCTATGCCAATGCATTGATTATATGCGGGGAAGGGGTCGATTGATATATTATTGCTTGTGTAAGCCGGAAGCTTAGGCCATGCCGTATCACGAGTTACGCAGCGTTAAACTCGCGGCAGCGATTTGGTATTGATGATTTTGATGGGTTTACCCGGATTTTGCCTCATTAAAATGTTATTTGGTTATAAGCCTGCTAAATGTTAATATAACCCGATATTCATCTTTCATGTGCGGATGATTCAGCCTCGCACTATCAACCTGTGTAAAGCCATTGGTTCGGTAAAATGGCACCGCAGCGCCGCTTTCCATCACCTTAAGCCATAGTATGCTTTTCTGTTGCTCTCTGGCTAAATTTTCAAGAAATAATATTGTCTGTTTCCCAATCCCCTTTCCTGTAAACCGCTTTAGAAAGTAAAGTTTTTCAATTTCGAGGCAATCCTTTTTTTCATGAGGAGCCAGCGCATTTTCAGTAGTTTTGAAATAACCGGCGGGGTTATCATCATTATAAACCAGAAAATAATTTATTCCCCCGGTTGCAATTTCTTCTTCTAATATTTCTTCCGAATAGAATCTCCTGACGTATGAATCCCCATCATCGTCCCATAAATATTCATAGGTTTCCCGGTATGATCTTATGGCTATATCCAGCAGCAAAGGAATATCGCTATTATTGCATTTTTTAAATTTTAACATCAATTTTAGATTTTGTCCGAAAATAACAAACGCTGCCAAACGCTGCCGCGAGTTTAGCGCAGCGTAACTCGGGGTGCGGCATTTAGAAAGCTTTCAGCTTTCATTAAGTTTTATTAAATTCATCCCCATGAGCCGAAATTACAAATTCCACAATCAGGAGCGCCTTTACTTCGTAACTTTTACCGTGATAAGATGGATAGATGTGTTCACAAGAAGGGAATACAAAGACATATTGGTTGAAAGTCTTAAGTTTTGCATGGAAAAGAAGGGACTTGAACTATATGCTTGGGTTATCATGAGCAATCATGTACATTTAATTGTCGGGAGCAAGGGCAAACCGATTGGCAGTATTTTGGGTGATATAAAAAGACATACCTCAAAAGCAATAACAAAAGCCATTAGTGAAAACATGCAGGAAAGCAGGCGCGAATGGATGTTATGGTTTTTTGAACGTGAAGGCAAAGCAAACCCCAACAATGAAATATATCAATTCTGGCAACAGGATGAAAGTCATCCCATTGAATTATGGAGCAGCGAGGTAATGGACCAGAAGCTGGATTATATTCACAACAACCCGGTAGTTGCCGGTTGGGTTGATGAACCTGAACATTACCTTTACAGTAGTGCCCGCGATTACGCCGGAGGTAAAGGATTGATTGATATTATATTGCTTGTGTAATGCAGGTGTAAGCTGGAAGCTTACACCATGCCGCACCACGAGTTACGCTGCGCTAAACTCGCGGCAGCGATAGTTATATATTAATTTCATATTATGAAAACTTAGAAATTATCTTTTTAAGGTCTAATATAATTTTAGGAAGATAACTCTGATCAATCCTGTCTTCAAAATCCAAACTTCCATTATGACTCCATGCATAATAGTGAATATCGATTTTTATTCGACCCAAACTATTAGTTAGCCTCAAGTGAAATTCACTGCCATCTGAAGCAAACTTTACGGTCTGGTCTTTCGAAATTGTATCATACATCACCATTAAATCATTTAAAAACGCTTTAAAACAAAATAAAGGCGTATCGGATCTGTTTGAAAAAATGATAACACTTTCCGTATCCAAAAGTGCAGGTGTTTTTAAGTAAGCGAAGTCACCATTTTCCTTCTGATCTACAGTGGTATATCCGGCAATCCATAATGACAGGGGGCCTATTTTAAGTTCAGGTTTGTTTTCTGGGATTCTGTTTTTTATTTCAATAAACATGTAATAATTGTAGTTAGGTTATGAAATGTAAAATATAGGTCAAAATAGATAAAATAGTTCGCTAAACCCCTACCTTTCCTTCCCCAGGGAAGGAATCGCACTTGGCCCCTGTTTTTTTGATCTTCTTGTAATAATAAAAAGGGCGTGATTGTAAATCACGCCCTTTTTATATGTGCAAAAACCTTTCAGCTTTCGCCTTTAACCTTTCACCTAAATTAATACCTGTAATATTCCGGTTTAAACGGCCCGTCAACTGTTACGCCGATGTATTCAGCCTGATCCTGATCCAATACCTCAAGTTCAACGCCGATTTTTGCGAGGTGCAGGCGGGCAACTTTTTCGTCGAGGTGTTTTGGCAGGGTGTAAACCTTGTTTTCGTATTGAGCGCCGTTGTTCCAAAGCTCCAGCTGTGCCAGGGTTTGGTTTGTGAATGAATTACTCATCACAAAACTTGGGTGCCCGGTTGCGCAGCCTAAGTTTACCAAACGACCTTCGGCTAATATGATCAGGTCTTTACCATCGATGGTATATTTATCAACCTGGGGTTTAATTTCAATTTTAGTATTGCCATAAGCCCCGTTTAACCAGGCCATGTCAATCTCATTATCAAAGTGACCGATGTTACAAACAATGGCTTTATCTTTCAATGCACGGAAATGATTTTCGCGTACAATGTTTTTGTTTCCTGTAGCGGTAACTACAATGTCAGCTTCGGTAATAGCGGTTGAAAGTTTTTTAACTTCAAAACCTTCCATAGCTGCCTGTAGCGCGCAGATCGGGTCAATTTCGGTTACGATAACACGCACACCTGAATTGCGTAAGGAATCTGCTGAGCCTTTGCCCACATCGCCGTAACCACAAACAACAGCCACTTTACCGGCCATCATCACATCAGTTGCACGACGGATGGCGTCAACCAATGATTCGCGGCAGCCGTATTTATTATCAAATTTCGATTTGGTAACCGAGTCGTTCACATTAATAGCTGGCATTGGCAGTGTACCTGCTTTCATGCGCTCATATAAACGGTGAACGCCGGTGGTAGTTTCTTCCGATAAACCTTTAATGCCGGCAATCAGTTCAGGATATTTATCCAAAACCATATTGGTTAAATCGCCGCCATCATCCAATATCATGTTCAGGGGCTTGCGGTCTTCGCCAAAAAATAAAGTTTGTTCTATGCACCAGTCAAACTCTTCGGCATTCATGCCTTTCCAGGCGTAAACAGAGGTACCGGCAGCAGCAATGGCCGCAGCTGCATGGTCCTGTGTTGAAAATATATTGCACGACGACCAGGTAACTTCGGCGCCAAGCTCTATCAGGGTTTCAATTAAAACAGCGGTTTGGATGGTCATGTGAAGGCAGCCTGCAATACGTGCGCCTTTTAATGCCTTTTGCGGACCGTACTCCTTGCGTAAAGCCATTAAGCCCGGCATTTCAGCCTCGGCCAATTCTATTTCCTTGCGGCCCCAGGGAGCCAGCGAAAGGTCTTTTACTTTGTAACTAACGTATGCAGTTTCTACTGATGACATAAAACTTATTTTTTTGCAAATTTAAGTTATAAGTTTATCAAAATGAAATGTTGAGCGTTCATTAGTTCACCGGTTCATTAGTTCATTGGTGGAAGGTGGCTAAAAATTTATTTTATCCGGTGATTTTCATGAAAATTTGATTGCACGATAGCGTCACCGATATACAACCAATGAACCAATGAACAAGTGAACCAATGAGCTACACCTCAATAACCTTTTGCTCGTGCTTTTGCAGTTTATGTGATTGGGCGAGTTTGTTGTTTTGGGTCATCGAAAGGCTACCGTCATAAATAGCGCCCTTTTCAACTAACAGGGCCTGGGTCCTTATCTCACCGGTAATTTTACCCGTTGATTTTATTTCGAGGGAGTTTACCTGGAGGTTACCGGTAACAGTGCCATAAACAACCATTTCTTTTGTAATAATGTTACCAAGGATCGATCCTTTTTCGCCCAATATTAAACCTTCGTCAACCATTACATCACCTGTGACCTGTCCGTCAATACGCGCGAAAGCAGGCGCTTTGAGGTTGCCGTCTAAAATACAGCCTTCGCTGATGAGCGTTGAAATTGATTGCAGGTCTAAGGAGACGTTATCTTTCTTCGAAAAAAATGCCATGGCTTTTAACTTGTTATTAATTATTGAGGGTTAGAAAACTAACAGGGTTAACTGCTTTACCATTTTTGCGCACTTCGTAATGTAAATGGTTCCCGGTTGAATGCCCGGTTGAGCCCACTTCACCCACTTTTTGTCCAACGGTGACATCCTCCCCAACTTTTACAGTGATGCGCGAAAGGTGCCCGTATAAAGTTTCGAAATTATTGGTATGTGCAATACGCACACAGTTGCCGTAGCCGCCATACCAGCCGGCAAAAACAACTCTGCCGTTAGCGGTACACCTGGCCTCATCGCCGCGTGCGCCCCTAAAATCAATACCGGGATGAAATTCGGCATGGGCCGAGTTAAAAGGATCGCTGCGGTACCCGAAAAACGAGGTTAAGGAGCTGATACGGGGATAACCCATTGGTGTAAATGCAACGGCATGTACTAAGCGGTCTAAATACTCATTGTAGAGCGAATAGGTTTCCGAATCGGTAAGTTTGGATGCTTCGGCATTACCGTTACCACCAACTGCCGCGGTAGAAAACCCTTTTAAACCACGTTTCTTTAAGTAATTATTTATCTTTTGCAGCTTTCCTTCTATGCCCTGTACATAAGCCTGTGCAGTATTTCCTTTATTTGCCAGGGTATCGGTTACCGGGATACTGTTTTTGAGCTTCGTAAGTTGGGTTAGCAGTTGTTTTTCTTCTGCTTCCTGGCGTTGGTTTTGCGCCCTGAGGTAAAATATGGCGCCCGTAAGCAACACTATTACACCCAATACACCCAAGGCATAATGTTTTAACCTGCCAAGGTGCTTGGTTTTTATCTGGATTGTTTTTGTACGCTGATTGCCTTTGTTTACAATAATAACCGTACTTATATCTTGTTGTTTCTGGCTCATTATACGCTTCAAATAATTAGGGACGGCAAGATACTTAATAGGCGCCAAAATTCAATATTAAATGTTAATAAACATTGGGTTAAGTCTAAAGTATTGAGTCCAAAGTCAAAAGCAGTTTGGTTTTGCGATAAGAGAAATCAGTTGTTCAACAGCTGGCTAAAACTTCATAACCTAAAACAACACATCAAAGAAATAGTCAGCCTAATGTTATTAT
>JBIOHE010000168.1:0-9297 GCA_044448725.1 Sphingobacteriales bacterium
ATTCTTATCATCAGTAAAAGCCCCGTAAGGTAAATCCCCGGTATTATAACTTGTTTGAAAGTTACCGTTTAAAGTAATTTTTTGCGAAACCGGCTGGTTTAAGTTGATGCTTACCGAACGCTGATGAAAACCGTCATTTTTAAACCCTGCCTTGCCTGTGGTATCAGTAGCCGCCGGAAACCCATGGGAGTCGGTGTTGGATAAATTGATGGCTATGCCGGTGTTTTTTACATTTCCGTTCAATCCAGCCGACTCTTTAAAGGTATTATAACTGCCCCCGCTAAGCTGCACATTACTTTTCAGGCCTTGTCCGGTAGCGTGTTTGGTAATGATATTGATCACCCCAGCTACTGCATCTGAACCGTACAAAGTGGAGCCGCTTCCTTTCAGTATTTCGATATGATCTATTTGGTCGAGCGGGAAAGCATTGAGATCATAGCTCCCTTCAATAGATGAAGAATTGTTCACCGGGAAACCGTCAATCAAAATAAGGGTATTACCGGTTGATGCCCCTCTGAGGTAAACCGACGAACTGATTCCCGGCGCATTATTCGCTCCGGAAAAGGTAATACCAGGAACAGTGTTTAATAATTCAGGCAATGTTTTGCCTTGTGACCGACGGATCTCCCCGGCGGTAATTACAGTTACTACCCTGCCAATTTCCGATAATTTTTTTGGTGACCTTGTGGCGGTTACTACCACATCATTGAGTACCCGGGTGGTGTCCTGGGCATGCGCTGCTGTACTGAGCAGTGCGAATTGTACAAGCCCCAGGCCTGCAGCAACTAAAACATAATTTTTTTTCATGTTGTTGTGAGTTTAAACCCACAGCATACAGAAATGAAAAGAATGGAAACACAAAATGAAGAGTTTCACACTCAAGCTTCAATCCCCGAAAGCTATGAATAATATTTATGCTCTGGCAGGTCTTCTGACTTACTCCCCTTTCGCCCTGCCTTCCCGTCCCGGTAAATTGGAACAGTGGCCATGAATGGACTATGGTTATGGAGCTTACAGCTGCGGGACAGTTACGGAATTACACCGTATTCCCTTTTAATCCCGGTTTTAACACCGGGAACCTAAAGCGATGCAAAATTAGGATAAGAAATTACAAACGCAAATTATCATTGAACTTCATTATTGTATCAGAAACTTGTTTAACTTGGATATTTGTAATTCCTACCATGCAGCATTTTTATTTTTTTTACGCCTTATGGTTTTAACCTCTTTTTACAATAATGACAAAAAACAAACTACTGATCCTTTCAGCCTTAATTATTATTTCCTACAACACATCATTTGCACAGAAATGCAACTGTTCCTTAGCTTTTAAGTGGGCAAAACAAGCGTTTGAAGCGAATGATGCAGGTTTCCAATACATCCTCGATCAGAAAGGAAGTGAGGCTTATCAAATTCACAATAACGTTTTTCAAAAACAGGTAAAAAACATAACAAATCCTGATTCATGTGTACTTGCCATACGGCAATGGGCCAAATTCTTTAGGGTTGGTCATTTCGGGTTTATTGTTAACCAGCCCGGGCCTTTAAAAGATAATTCATTACTGGCTCAAAAAAATACGGCGAACCGTGTGGTGCAAGATAGTGCCTTCGTGCGGGATTATGATTCTAACACTGTTTATTTACGCATTCCCACTTTTGCTTCACGCCATAAAAGGGAAATAGACAGCATAATTCACCAGAATTTTAGCAATATCCTGAATAAAAGGAACCTGATTATTGACATAAGAGATAATGGCGGTGGGGATGACGCCAGTTTCGATGAGATATTGCCGATATTATACACCAATCCGATCAGGGTGGTCACTGTAACCCGTCTTTCCACCCCCAATAACAACAAAATATGGGAAGACCAGTTATCGCAAAAAGGGATATCAAAAGCATGGAAAGCGGCTTATACCCATTACATTGATACCTTAAATGCCAACATGGGAAAGTTTATCCGTTTGAGGGACAGAGATGTCTATGTAACGACTTACGATGTTAAATACCAGATGCCCCAAAACATTGGTATCATAATAAATGGGAACAATGGAAGCACAGCCGAACAATTCTTATTGGCAGCCAAACAAAGCAAAAAGGTTAAATTATTCGGCACGACCACAATGGGTGAACTGGATATATCCAATATGTATAACATTACATCACAGGATAAGAAATACACCCTGTGGTATTGTACTTCCAAAAGTTTACGGATACCAGATTATATCATCGACAATAAAGGTATAGCTCCGGATTTTTTTATAGATAGATCCATTCCCAAGGAAAAATGGCTGTCTTACGTTGCTGGCATTTTAGAAGAATGGTGAAATAAGACATCGATTGAAATATAATCTCAAATTATCATTTGTATATTTAGGGTCGAAGCCCCACCAAATCCTCCCCGGAAGGGAGGTCTTTTAGCTAAGTTGCAAAACAAAAATCGAAAGTCTCATCAACTACTTGGAGAGGGAAATTAGAGGGGACTAAATAACATTGAATTATGAAATATAATTTTTCCCTGCTATTCTTAATGATAACCCTTTCCGCATCAGCGCAACAGCCGGATACCGTTTTTCTAAAAAATTTACTGGAATCACGCCCGGATTTATTCAGCCATATCCTCAATCATCCTACGAACAACGAGGTCCAGATATTATATACTCAAATAAACCGTGATGAATATAATGTACCGCATTTTACTTCCTATAGCTACCTGCTTAATGCCAACCATTATTTTTACCCGGCCAGTACGGTTAAACTGCCAACAGCCATTTTCGCACTGGAGAAATTGAATGAGTTAAATATCCATGGTCTAACGAAGAAATCAGTTATGAAAACAGACAGCTCATTTGCCGGGGAAACAAAAATGACAGAAGATACTTCCTCTTTCAGCGGTCTTCCAAGTATAGAAAATTATATAAAAAAGATCTTGCTGGTGAGCGACAACTATGCCTATAACAGGCTTTATGAATTTGTTGGCCGCGAAGAGATCAACAGTAAGCTAAAAAAGTACGGCTTAAACAATACCCGGATAGTTAACCGCCTGGCAATAGGCGATGGTGGTGAAAGCGCCAGGCATACCAATGCCATTGATTTTTATGAAGGCAGCAAGCTGATCTTTCATCAACCGGCCCAATACGATGCAAAGGATTACCCGATGCACCAGGAGAATATGCTGCAGGGCAAAGGATACATCGACAGGAACGAAAAACTGGTAATGCAGCCATTTGATTTCAGCAAAATGAATATTTATCCAATTGCCGATCAGCAAATGGTGCTAAAACGCCTGCTGTTCCCTGAAACTTTCCCTAAAGACCAGCAATTTAATTTAACTAAGGAGGATTACAAGTTCATCTATCGTTTTATGAGCATGTTTCCCACCGAAAATGTAAAACCCACTTATAATGGTCCGGAATATTACCCGGCTTATTGCAAATTCCTGTTTTATGGGGCCGATAGTCTTGCGGTGATCAATCCCGACATCAGGATATTTAACAAGGTGGGCGATTCGTATGGCTATAATATCGACAATGCGTATATCGTAGATTTTAAGAATAAAGTGGAATTTTTGCTGACAGTTGTAGTGCAATCAAACGACAACCAGATCTACAACGATAATATTTATGAATATGCAACCGTAACCCATCCATTTTTGAAAAACCTGGGCCAGGTAATCTTTCAATACGAACTAAAGCGGCCAAAGCGGTATTTACCCGATTTATCGAAGTTTAAGTTCAGGTATTAAATTGGTGAGTGGTTGATTAAGTTGATTAGGTTACAGGCCGTCAATCATCAGGAAATCCTGAAATCAAGTAAATCAGGGTTCAGACAAAATGAAACAAGCACAAAAAAACCCGCTCATCGCGGGTTTTGTATTATAGCATTGAGCGGGTTTTATTTAACTGCATCAACCACTGCTTTAAAAGCATCAGGGTGGTTCATGGCTAAGTCGGCTAATACTTTACGGTTTAAACCGATATCACTCTTTATTAATTTACCCATTAATTGTGAGTAAGAAATTCCGTGCTGACGGGCCCCGGCGTTGATACGCTGGATCCATAAACCTCTGAATTCTCTTTTCTTGGTCTTACGGTCACGGTATGCATATTGCAAACCTTTTTCGACTGTGTTTTTAGCAACGGTATAAACCTTGCTGCGTGAACCCCAATAACCTTTGGCGAGGTCCATGATCTTTTTCCGGCGTCTTCTCGACGCGACTGCGTTAACTGAACGTGGCATGTTGTTGTTTTTTTGGTAGTGGGTGTCGCGCTTTTGTTGGTGTTATCACCACCAAACTGACGGAACTTGTAAACCCGAATACCTGGTTAATTAATTTGTTAATTACTTACCTATGCAAAGCATACGTTTTACGTTGCCCAAATCAGCGTCGGATACTAAGCTGGTGTGGGTAAGATTGCGCTTACGTTTAGTCGACATCTTGGTTAAAATGTGGCTTTTAAAAGCGTTCTTCCTGGTGATTTTACCGGTTCCAGTGATGCTAAAGCGTTTTTTAGCGCTGGAATTGGTTTTCATTTTTGGCATGTCAGATATATATGTTTATTAAAATTTATTCTTTTTTGAGGTGAAAGCTGAAAGCGAAAAGGTGAAAGCTAAACTTTTCTCCTGATCTCTAACCTCCAATCACTAATCTTTATTTCTTAGCCCCCTTCGGCGTAACGGTTAAAAACATCCGTTTACCTTCCAGTTTCGGCAATTGCTCTACTTTCCCTACCTCTTCCAGGGCCTGTGCAAAGCGTAATAACAAAATTTCGCCCTGTTCCTTGTAAACTATCGCACGGCCTTTAAAATGCACATAAGCCCTTACTTTTTCACCTGCCTCCAAAAACTTGATGGCATGCTTCAGCTTAAATTCAAAGTCATGGTCATCAGTATTCGGGCCAAACCTTATCTCTTTAATAACGGTTTGCTTGGCGTTACTTTTAATTTCCTTTAACTTTTTCTTCTGTTCGTAAATAAACTTATTATAGTCTGTTACTTTACAAACAGGGGGGACTGCGTTAGGTGAAATTTCAACAAGATCCAATTCTTGTTCGTGGGCAATTGCCAGGGCATCCCTTAATGCGTAAATGCCCGGTTCCACGTTATCGCCTACAAGACGTATTTCAGTGGCCCTTATAAATTGATTAATGTTGTGTTCGGCTTCCTTTTTCTTAAATGGGAGCCTTGGTCCTCTGTTGAAAGGTTTGTTTAATGCCAAGTTATACTGTTATTTCTTTAATTATCTGTTGTTTAAAATCCTCAATGCTCATGCTTCCCAAATCGCCCTGACCGTGTTTTCTGACAGAAACCAAACCTTCGTTTGCCTCCTTTTCGCCAACAATCAGCATATATGGGATTTTTTTGACTTCAGCATCACGAATCTTTCGCCCTATTTTTTCATCCCTGAAATCAATAAGCCCGCAAATATCGGAATCTTTTAATGATTCTGAAAGTTTTTTTGCATAATCTTCATATTTTTCGGAGATAGGCAGAATGATAAATTGTTCGGGGGATAACCATAGAGGGAAGTTCCCGGCACAGTGTTCAATCAGCACGGCAATAAACCTTTCCAGGGAGCCAAATGGCGCCCGGTGGATCATCACAGGCCTGTGTTTCTGGTTATCACTGCCGGTATATTCCAGCTCAAAACGTTCCGGCAGGTTATAATCAACCTGTATGGTACCAAGCTGCCATTTACGACCGAGGGCATCCTTTACCATAAAATCAAGTTTCGGCCCGTAAAACGCTGCTTCACCTAATTCCACAACAGTTTTTAAACCTTTTTCGTCCGCGGCTTCAATAATTGCTGATTCAGCTAATGCCCAGTTCTCATCACTGCCTATATATTTTGCCTTGTTTTCGGGATCTCTTAAAGATACCTGTGCAGTATAATTATCAAAACCAAGCGCTGTAAACACATACAGCACCAGATCTATTACCTTTTTAAATTCCTCTTTAACCTGATCGGGACGGCAAAACAAATGCGCGTCGTCCTGTGTAAAGCCGCGAACACGGGTTAAGCCATGCAGCTCGCCGCTTTGCTCATACCTGTAAACGGTACCAAACTCAGCATAACGAACCGGTAAATCTTTGTATGAGCGTGGTTTGGTTTTGTATATTTCGCAATGATGGGGGCAATTCATCGGTTTTAAAAAGAACTCCTCCCCTTCCTGCGGTGTTTTTATCGGCTGAAACGAATCAGCGCCATATTTTTCATAATGACCCGAAGTAACATAAAGGTTTTTATGGCCGATGTGCGGGGTAATAACCTGCTCATAACCTGCCCTTACCTGCGCTTTCTGTAAAAAAGCAGTTAAGCGTTCGCGCAGCGCAGCTCCTTTAGGCAGCCACAAGGGTAAACCCATACCCACTTTTTCAGAAAAAGCAAAAAGCTCCATCTCCTTACCCAGCTTGCGGTGGTCGCGTTTTTTGGCTTCTTCCAGTAAATGCAGGTAATCGGTTAATTCGCTTTGCTTAGGGAAAGTTACCCCATAGATGCGTGTCAGCTGTTTGCGGCTTTCATCGCCGCGCCAGTAAGCCCCGGCAACGCTCATCAGCTTTACGGCTTTTATAAAACCTGTATTGGGGATATGCGGCCCGCGGCACAGATCGGTAAAATTGCCCTGGGTATAAAAAGTGATGGAACCATCGGGCAGGTCTTTTATAAGGTCCAGCTTGTACTCATCGTCTTTTTCGGTAAAGTAATCAATGGCGTCTGCTTTGCTCACCGGCTTGCGGGTAAACTCCTCTTTGGTTTTGGCAAGCTCCATTATTTTATCTTCGATCTGCTTAAACTCGTCCGAAGAAAACTCGCGGTCGCCAAAGTCAACATCATAATAAAAACCGGTTTCAATTGCCGGACCAATACCAAACTTTGTACCGGGGTACAAAGCCTCCAATGCCTCAGCCATTAAGTGGGCCGATGAATGCCAGAAAGTGGCTTTAGCCTGGGTGTCGTTCCAGGTTAAGAGTTTCACCGCCGAATCTTTTTCAATAGGGCGGCTTGCGTCCCAAACCTGGCCGTCAACCTCGGCTGCTAATACGTTACGTGCTAATCCTTCGGAAATCGAAGCTGCAATCTGCATGGAGCTGGTTCCGTTTTCGTATCCACGAACGGAACCATCGGGAAGTGTAATATTAATCATCTACAACTATGATTTTTGTCCGCCATCGGCGGACGTTTATAATTTAAAAAAGTTTATTTAATCACGTACGCGGTGATTTATTTTTTGTGAGGGCAAATATAGGGAAAGAAGAGGAGATTTAATAGTGGTGATGGAGGAAATAACCGCTATGTCCAACCACATTTCTCTGATCCAACGGGTTCCTTGTAAAAACTTTATACGCCGGAACTTGTCGGTGAAAACACCAACAAGGGCGGGAATATTGGACGGGCCACTCCTCTCGCGAGTATAAGCGGCTGCCTGAAGCGGTGGATTTACCCGTGCGCCACTGACAGGTAGCCCTACAGAAGTCTATTTATACTTCAGTGTCATCGTCCTTCCTGGCCAGTAAAACCAGCTATCCTCTATAATAAATTTAGCAAGCCATTTTTTGACTTCGGGGATGCCGCTGGGATCGGTTATATAAAAAGTTCGCGTGTATTTATTTTGCGCTTCGTTGTGTATAAATCCGGCGGCTTTCAATGGCTGCGGGATTCTGCCTTCAAAAATAAAATCTGGTTCATCTTCATAGTTGATGCCTTTCAGCGTTACCGTCAAGATTTTTTTCCGGATGCGGAAAGTGATGCGAAGATGAAGATCATCCTCTTCTCCCGTTATCAACTGAAAGGAGCGACAACGTTTTTCGTACAATGCCCCGAGAGCTTCATCGATAAATTGTGTGCGGGGATAACATTGAGATAGCGGCAGGTCAAGTAGCCGCTGCAATTGCTTTTCTAATTCCACGGCTTTATCTTCATTCCGTTTTTGCATCCGCTCGCGCAACTCCGGCCTTAATTTTTCCATAAAATCGCCGCTTCTCCATTGTTTAATTCGCCGCTTTAGGTCTTCTTTTTGCACAAAATAGGGGTCTTTAAAACTGTATAAAACCCGAAGGCGACGGTTAAGGTCAAGTAAAGCTTCAGAATGGTAATAAACGATAATGTTATCATATTCAGATTTCGCCTGCTGGATCATTTTTTTCAATGAACGCTGTTCTTTTTCAAGGGCGCTGATGAGAATGTCGAGATCGGATTTAGTTGTTGACATGGGGATAATCGCTCAAAAATAGTATAATTAATTATCATTATTTAGCGTGTCGAAGTCGTGATTTGCTTTCACCATTAGAACTATTGATATTTACAAATACCATGGAAAATAAGATAGTTAAGGTTTGGTTTGATAATGGGCGAATATTTATAAGAACTGCCGCCGGGGAGGAAAAAAGCCACCCGTTAAGCTGGTTCCCGAAATTGCAAAACGCGACAAAAACAGTTTTAGAAAATTTTACATTATCGCCTTTTGGCATTCACTGGGAGCAATTGGATGAAGATTTAAGTTTCGACGGTTTTTTTAATTATTCAAAATAAACTAATTCAAGATTTTTATAATAGTCTTTACCGGCAGGTTGTTTTTATCAAATCAGCCCTGCAAAATGCTGCAGGGCTGGGGGCATCGGTTGAAATGATATATCCGGTCCCGGCAGTATTAATCTAAAAATCGTCTTTTGCAGCCATTATATTATTTAACGACTGAAAAGTATTATTAACCGTTTCGTTTAAGCTTTCCAGCAAGCTCCTGGCCCGGTTGTTATTAAACAATCCATCACCACCTTTACCTAAAAGCACGCTTAACAGTTCTTCCGGGCTTGTGGTAATAAAGTATTTTTTATTATCAGCGTCCGAAAGTTCCTCGCTTTTAAGTACCATGTTATACATCCGGCACCTGTACTTTCCATCTTTACAATCTATTTGCAGGGTTACTTTATCATTAAAAGTGATTAAATAGCCAAAAACCCATTTAGACCGGACTATTTCTTTGCTTTTAGCAATTATAGTCCCCGATACCGTATCCTCGGACAGAAATTCTATATCATCGCCATAATGTTCGGTAAACCATAATTGGGCTTTATTGTAAAGTTCGGTTTTTGATTTCCCGGGAACGGAATATACCTTTTCATAAACTACAGCCCCGTTTAAGTAAGGGATATGTAACCCTGTAGTATCTTTTTGTGCAAATGTGGTTTTAGCAATCAGGACGAAAATTACAACAAATGCGAATCAAGGGTTAAAAGACAAGGTAAATAAAAGCAGCAGCAATTTTACCGAAGATATGTACGAGTAACCCATTGGTAGAC
>JBIOHE010000169.1:0-9293 GCA_044448725.1 Sphingobacteriales bacterium
GCTCTGTACCGGTGATGTTAACTAAAATTCATCAACAGTATCCCGCGTGATCTGATCGGTGATATATAAAGTTAATTTTTCATTGTTACTATCAATCTGGAATCTACAGGTTTCCGTGCATTTGTCCGACCGGTAAATATCAGCACAGCCAAATGTGAAGAAAACCTCGTAAGCAAATCGTACCATACCGGTTCGGGAAACTGAATCATAAGAACAATCAATGATCTCAAATTTTGGAATCTCGGGCGAACCGCCATCAGCTTTATGGAAATTCAGGAGGCTTGGTATGATGTCATCATACGATTCTTTGTTTTTAAGGTTAAGGTCATATAATGTTGATTTTAAGAACTCCTGTAGTCCGCCTCCAACGGGCAGAAGGTTTGCAAAATCACTTTTAAAAATATCAAATTTTAGTGCGGGCATGTGCAAAGATATTATTTACGAGGCAAACGCATAAAAAGAGGTGCAAATGAAGCTAAATGTGGTGCTAAATTAGTTGATTAGACCCCGTTAAGGCAATTAAGGAAAAAAATGAAGAAATCTAATATCGAATAATGAATCTTGAATGTCGAACACCGAAGTTTCTTACTTCATTATTCAGTGTTCGTTATTCAGTGTTGGATATTAAAACTCTTAGCTTAATGACATTGCCCGTTAGGAGTCCAATATTGGTAGAAATACCGACCATCCCGACCTTGGGTGCCGTAGGTACCGAACTTCCGATATGCATTGGCGCTAATGCCGCTTCGTTCGTTACGTACCGACGGCACGCTAAATTCTTTTTTATGTTTTCTACCAATATTTCGCGCCCGACGGCGCTTTTTTAATATTTCGGCCCGATTTCTTAAAACATAGTGATTGTTTTATGTGGAGCGATGTCAGAATTAAAATATTTTAATGCGTATGCCCTTTATTATTTACCAGCTAATTTAAATTATTAGAATAATTACAGGTTTGGCTGACATTAAAGCGGGTGCAATTAGTTAATTTCGGCCAGCAAAATTCGTTCACTAACAGACGGATTTCGGATGCTTATGTTTACAGGAATAATAGAAACACTGGGAAAAATAACCGGGCTGCATAGCAACCAGGGTAATTTGCATATTACCATTGAATCGGCTATTGCCGACCAATTGAAAATAGACCAATCGGTTGCGCATAACGGGGTTTGTTTAACAGTAATCGCTTTGACTGAAGGAAGGCATACGGTTACCGCCATTGAAGAAACATTAAATAAAAGCAGTCTCGGCCAGCTAAAAACCGGGGATTTGGTTAACCTTGAGCGCTGCATGCAAATGAACGGGCGCCTTGACGGCCACATCGTACAGGGGCATGTGGATCAAACTGCTGTTTGTACCGACTTTAAAGAACTCGACGGCAGCTGGGAATACACATTTGAATACGATGCGGCACAAGGCAATGTTACTGTGGAAAAAGGCTCGATATGTGTTAATGGCATCAGTCTTACCGTGGTAAATTCAAAGGCTAATAGTTTTTCTGTAGCTATAATTCCCTTTACTTTTGAACATACTAATTTGCAGCAGGTGCGCATTGGTTCTGTAGTAAACCTGGAGTTTGATATTATTGGCAAATATGTAGCGAGGTTGATGAAGCGTTAATTTTTAAGTTGCGCAATACGGTTTTTAGCAAATGCTGTATAGATTTGCTGCTTTTCTGTCGTTTTTGAGGCAAGGAATTTTTTATAGTATTTAATCGCGTTTTTTTTATCTCTTAGTTTGCTGTCGTACAAATTGGCCAGCAAGTAATAAAGAGTGGAGCCCTCACTAAATTGTAAAGCCTTTTGGTAAGCTAAAACAGCTTTTTTATACTTTATCTGTTTTTCATTGCTGTCGGCTATTTCCCCATAATAATCAGCAATATTCGGGGAAATGCCTATATCTATCGCTTTCTTCAGATATTCTATGGCTTTTGGCTGGTTTTTAAGTTCTTTGTAAGCTAAACCGGTTATATAATAGCTTGTTTCACTTTGCTCTATGGGGGATATAATTATCAATGCAGCCACACAGGAGTCATAATCCTTTAAGTTATAATAGGCTGTCCCAAGTTTCGTTGAAACATAACCGGAGTGATCGCCAAGTTTGATGAGTTTTAAACAGGTGTTTTTTGTTTCCTCAAACTTATCCTGCGAGGCGTTTAACCTAAGCATGCTTATCAGCAATACTATATTATCCGGGTCTTCGGCAATTGCCCGGTTCAATACTTTTTCCGCCTGCTCATATTTTTTTAAATTCACCAGTATATCGCTAAGGTCAGCAGCTACATCCGGTTCGGCAGGGTTTAGTTTGTTCGCTTTTTGCAGATAATTTATCATATCAGCCTGCTCACCTTTATCAAAACTGATTTTCGCCAGTTGTTTATAGACGATGAAATTATTGGTGTCTTTTTCTATGATCTTTTTGTAAAAGACCGCTGCTTTTAAACCATTTCCCCTTCGCAAATTGATACCGCCAAGGTTAAACAAAACCGTAGTATTGGTTGAATCGCTATTATAAACCCGCAGGTAATAATTTTCCGCATCAACTAATTTGCCTGCCATTTGTGATGCGTACGCCAACTTAGCCAGCACTTTCATATCGGTAACGGGTTCGGAATATATATTTTTCAGGTAATCGGCAGCTTCCACGTATCGCTGGTTTTGGTAGTACTCCAGTAAAATGGCGTCATCAGCTTTTTGTGTTTGCTGGGCAAAGGCCGGGAGATTGAGGAAAAATGTGATAAGGATCAGGCTGATTATTTTCATACAACTAAAGTATTAGTTATAAATGGAAAATCCAAATCAAAAAACAATTTTCTTATTAAAACGTTGAATATGCATATAAAAACACAACATTATGGATAAGTTAAAGAAATTCGGGCTGATGGAAAAGATTGTCCATGAACTGGAAGATTTAAAAAATAGTCAGCAGGCCATTATCGTAAAACTGACAAAAATTGAAGTGGATAATATGGAACTTGGCAACAAAAGGCTCGAAAAAGACTTGCCCGATATGCACCAGCGGGTCACCGATAACCTGGATACAATTGCTGCAATACTGGAAGATTTTGCCAACCAAACAGAATCCTTCAGCGACAACAATAATATTGCAGCACTGAAGGAGCAGGAAGCCATGAACAAAGCATAATTAAGGAGGTAAAAGCTGAAAGGTAAAAGGCGAAGGGTTTTAATTTTGCCCTCTGCTTTTCAGCTTTCGCCTTTCGCCTTTCGCCTTTCGCCTTTCGCCTTTCACCTTTTACCTCGTCTTACTGGTACTGTATATAAATAGGGGCAGGCTTCAATTGCAAAACTTCTTTGGTTGTTAGCAGACGTTTGGGGCCAACGCTGGTGTCATTTTTATAAAACAATTTAAAGCCGGTGAATTGCACAGGTTCGTCGCCTATAAAGTATTTGTAACTGCCTTTCTTTAAATCGGGCCCACCCCAGCCGTCCATATCCATTACAAACTGAATTTCCCGCCGTAGCTTAATATTTTTATAATTGGTCACCATTCTTTTAGTGAACCGGTGTACAATAAATATCTTTGGCGGCAGGTTATATTTTGTCACCAACGAAGCCAGGTATCCGGTTACGTAATTAATATCGTCCGCATCAAAAGTTCCGATCCGCTTGCCGGGAACACTGCCGTCCTTCATAGAAAACTCCGGGTCGATACCCAAATGAACATTGGGCATTTTCAGGTATTTTTCCAGCATAGGGACCTCTTTTTGCACCGTGCTGAGGCCAACCTGCAGGTCTAAAAACACGATTGCATGAATAGACTCCGCCATGTGCAATACGCTGTCTATTTGTTTAAAAGGCATTCTGAGGCTATACAATTTTTTGTTTCCCGGCCATCCTTGTGCCGTAACGCAAATATAATGGAGCGCGGGCATAACGGGCGTGGTAGTATCCGCCTTCTCCCACACTTTCACTTGTGCCTGTAGTTTGGCCAGCATTACTTTTGGTTTATATTCGCCCAATATGCCCATATTTTTCGAATACATATTGCCGTAATAAGCAACTACCCGGTAATACGGCAAAATAGCTCCCGGCAATGGCCGTGGCGCCTTTTTTACGGGCCATCGCCCGGTTTTATCGCCATTGGCCAGCTTCCGCATTAATGAATCATACAATACGGTGTCTAAAGGTTTGCGGGTGGAATCGGTGAATTTTAAGCAATGAATGTTTCCTGCGCCAGCCGATGTTGGGCTTAATGCATAAAAGGATAGGATGAAAAGGTAAACGAATTGGATGTTTTTCAAAATGTGTGATTTTAAGATATGCTAAAGTTTGCAAATATAAACGTGCTTCTGTCAGTCTATTTTTTAGTCGCCTTTTCTATATCTCTGTTGTATTTCTTTATAGCCCGGAGGTAATTTTTCTTTGCGATGTCTTCAAGGGCATTTATATCATCCTGACCCACCATTTGTTTAAGGTTATCTTCATTGAATTTTACAATGGGGCCATTATTAAATTGGATACCGACAATTGTTGATGTATCAATACGCGAAGCATCGTTCTCAATTGTGTAAGAGTAGGCGCTGATTGGCCCGGATATAGCTTTAAACATCCAGCAAGTGTCAGTAGGTTTGCCAGGGAGGTATCTGCCTGGCGTGCCATCTTCATCGTTTTTGGGTTTTAAAACACAAGTTAAATTTAAAGTTTGCGAAGGATAAATCTTTTTATACCTGTTTGTATCCGTTTTTTTATATTTTTTATCAACCAACACTATAAAGTGTTTTTTGGTGGTAGTGTCGGTATAAATAGCCGATTTAATTTCTTTTTTTGTGCTGTCGCGCATCATTACCAGAAAGTTATACTCCCATCCGGTACTCATAACCCCCAACATGTGCATTTGCATTTGCATCTGCATGTTCATTTGCTGGTTCATAAATTGCTGGCTTTGTTGCTGGCGAAAAGCTCCCATACCGGGATATTGTCCAAATGAATTTTTGACTGAAAAAGCAAACATGATTACGAATGGCAGGGCAAATAAGGTTTTACGGCGCATATTAAATATTTTTGGTGCGATAAATCTACAAAAGAAAGAGGAAAGCAAAAAGGTTTTTTTGGTTGAAAATCGTATTGTCGCTAATCGGCTAATTTTGGCTAAAGCCTTTATCTCTTTGTTTACCCTCTCGTCCCTTAAAAGGGACGGCAATGAATTACATGCCCTAATTACATTCATTGCCGTCGGTTTTAACCGACGGGATAAAGAGGTATCAAAGCAGGGCTTTAGCCAAATTCCGCAGGTTGCGCAAGCTAAACAAACAGCTTAGTAGCGACAATATGATTTGTCCTCGTTTTTTTTTCTTGAAAGCCCAAGGGTTGATTCAACCAAACACGGTCTTTCGGACTTCCGTACTTTCCGTCTTTCAGACTAACCTCTACCCAACACTTTTCCCCTTCATCGCAACACTGATCGCTTCATCCATCAAACGTTCGGCAAATGGGCGGGTAAATTCATTCAGTTCGTCAATGGCTTTGTGGATCAAATCCTTATCGCCGCTGGTAAGCGCAGCTTTTAACGTTGCCAGGTATTTAGCCGTTTCGGTGGTTTCGGTATCCGATAAAAAGTTACCGTTCTTTTCTACAAACCGTTCAACAGTATAAACCATTTGTTCGCCTTCGGTACGGGCCTCTATCAGCATACGCTGGCTCACGTCGTCTTTAGCGTGGGTGATGCTGTCCATCAGCATTTGCTCCACCTGGTCGTCGGTGATGCCGTAGGTAGGTTTAACTTCCACCTCCTGTTTCACGCCGGAGCGCAGTTCAATGGCCTGTATTTTCAGGATGCCGTCCGCGTTAAGCAAAAAGTTTATATCCACTTTCGGGAAACCGGCTGGCATGGCGGGGATGCCTTTCAGGTCAAATTCGGCAAGTTTACGGTTTTCTTTTATCAGGTCGCGTTCGCCCTGGTAAACAGCAATTTTCATATTCACCTGCCCGTCGATAGAGGTAGTGTATTGCCTGCCTGCTTTTGTGGGCACTTTGGAGTTGCGGGGGATAATCACATCCATCAGCCCGCCCATGGTTTCAATGCCAAGGGAAAGCGGCGTAACATCCAGCAATAAAATATCCTTGCGGTTACCGGCCAAAATATCCGCCTGTATGGCAGCGCCGAGGGCAACTACCTCATCAGGGTTCAATTCATCATGCACGGGCCTGCCAAAAAACTCGGCAACCATTCTTTTAACAAGGGCTGTGCGGGTTGAGCCGCCAACCATAATTACCTCATCAATCTGGCTGATATCAAGTTTGGCATCTTTTAAAGCGTTTTTGCAGCAGGTAATCGTTTCCTCAACCTTCGGCAAAATAAGTTCCTCAAAAGCCGTGCGGGTAATAGTACACCAAATATCGCCGATCTTGTCATTTACCATGCTTTGATGAGTAAATGCTTTTTTAGCTTCTTCTGCTTTAAGGCGTAGTTTTTGGGCGAGTTTTCTATCGGCAAGGATCTCGGCTTTATTTAATTCGTTTTTTTCAATCCAGTAATCAACAATCATCCTGTCAAAATCATCGCCACCTAAAAAAGTATTCCCATTGGTTGATAATACCTCGAAAATGCCGTTCTGTATCTGCAAAATGGATACGTCAAAAGTGCCGCCGCCAAGGTCATACACCGCAATGGTTTTTGTTTCTTCGGGGTTTAAGCCGATACCGTAGGCTAAACTTGCGGCGGTTGGCTCATTTACAATGCGCAAAACATCCAAACCGGCCAGTTTGCCTGCGTCACGGGTTGCCTGGCGCTGCGAATCGTTAAAATAGGCCGGCACGGTGATTACCGCCCGGTTAACCGGGGTTTTTAAAGCATGTTCTGCACGGGCTTTTAATTCCTTTAGTATCAGGCTTGATAGTTCAATCGGCGTATAAAATTTATCGCCAACCTTTATTTTTACCAAACTTTCTGAATCGTCATCAATAACTTTATAGGAAAAAAAGTCTTTATAATTTTCAATGTCATGATAGGAGCGGCCTAGCAAGCGCTTAACCGAAAAAACCGTGTTTTGCGGATCGGTGATCAGGTATTCTTTTGCTTCGTTGCCAACGGTAATATCTCCGGTCGGTCCAAAATGCACTACCGAAGGCACCAAAACGCCTTTACCCGTGTCATTAATAACCTGCGGGTTTTTATCGGGATTGATAAAAGCCACCAGTGAATTTGTGGTTCCCAGGTCGATGCCGACGATTAATTCTTCTTCTTGTATAGAACCCGTTGCCAGGTTGATAGAAACTTTAGCCATAATTATTGTAACAATGCGCAAATGTAGCGAGTTTTGGCTTATACCGTGTCATTTAAGTGTTTTGTATTGATTTCGGATTTGTTTGTCTGAATCAGAATTCGCAGAATTTTAGAATTTTCAGAATGTTAATCGGATATAGTTATGAAAGATTCGTTAAATTCTTTAATTCAAAAAATTCGGGTCTATACAGATTTTAATCCTGTTAATTCTAAAATTCTGTAAATTCTGATTCAGACGTTTAATAATTTGTACTTACTTTCACACCTGATGATAAGACTAACCAAAATACCTCTGCAACTATTGTTCTTACTGCTACTGCTTACTGCAACTGCCACTTTAACAAAAGCCCAGCAGTTCGGCGGCAATCCTCCGTCTATCAAATGGAAGCAGATAGACCTGCCGGCTGCAAAAGTAATTTTCCCCGAAGGCCTTGATTCGGCAGGCTTGCTTGTGGCGAATATTGTCAGGCAAATGAACAGGTCGATCCAGCCAACCATCGGTTTTAAGCAGCGGCAGATCAGTATTTTACTGCAAAATCAAACTACAATTGCCAATGCTTATGTAGGTTTGGCGCCGTTCAGGAGTGAATTTTTTTTAACGGCGGAACAGAATAGCTTTGAGATTGGCAGCCTTTCGTGGCCGGAGCAGTTAGCTATCCACGAGTTCAGGCATGTACAGCAGTATAATAATTTCAATGTGGGTTTTTCGCATGTGATGAAAGTGTTTTTTGGCGAAGGCGGGCAGGCGCTGGCTAATGATATTGCCATACCAAACTGGTTTTTTGAGGGGGATGCTGTTTTCAATGAGACCCATGTAAGCGGGCAGGGCAGGGGCAGGTTGCCATATTTTTTCAATGGCTATCGTGCTTTATGGGCTGCCGGGAAAGATTATAGCTGGATGAAACTCAGAAACGGGTCATATCGTGATTTTGTCCCTGATTGGTACCCAACGGGTTATATGCTGGTCTCCTACGGCCGGGAAAAGTATGGCGATGATTTCTGGAAGAAAGTAACCCAGGATGCTGCTGCCTATACGGGCGTTTTTTATCCCCTGGATAAGGCTGTGAAAAAATATTCGGGTGTGGATTTTAAGACGTTCAGGAATGAAGGGCTTGATTATTTTAGAAAACAGTTTTCTGATGACAGGGTAGCTGATGTGCGTTTTGAGGTTCCCAAACATTTTGATGCTGACAGGGAATACCCGGCATATATAAACGACAGCACTATGATTTATATGAAAAGCACCTATAATCATATCCCGGTGTTTGTTGTGAAAACCGGAACCCGCGAAAGGGAAATAGCCGTCAGGAGTGTTTCATTAGATAACTACTTTGCTTATCAGGATGGTAAAATAGTTTATGCGGCCTACCGGCCCGATCTTCGCTGGAACTACCGCGATTACAGCGAACTCATGTTACTGGATGTAAATACAGGTAAAGAACATCGCATTACAAAAAATACTAAATATTTTGCGCCTGATTTTAGCCCTGATGGCAAAACCATCGTAACGGTTAAGGAGGGGACAAACGGCAAGTGCGATCTTTATCTGATAAATACGGAAACCGGCAGGCTTATTTCCATCGTCCCAAATAAAGAAAACCTGTTTTATACTTATCCGAAGTTTTATGGTAAGGATTATTTAATAGCCGCCATACGCACCCCAAAAGGCAAAATGTCATTAGATTTGATTGATGTTAAAACTGGAAGTAATACCTATTTGCTGCCGTTTTCTTACCAGCCAATTGCATTTCCGCTTGTGCAAAATGATACTGTTTATTTCTCGGCTACTTCGGGTATTGACGACCGCCTATTTGCATTAAGTTTAAAAACCCTTAAGCTTTTCGAATTAACTACGCGAATACCAAATCGTTCTGTTGGGAACTACGAACCCGCTGTCAGCGACAATAAATTCGCATGGGTAGGATTAAGCGCTTTTGGTTATCATTTAAATGAAAAAAACAAACAAGACCTGCAATGGACGGCGGTCAATACCGAAATCCCGGGCGGCTTGCCTGATTTTGGTATCAGCGCCCTGAAAAGGGATAGCTCAAC
>JBIOHE010000170.1:0-9222 GCA_044448725.1 Sphingobacteriales bacterium
AGGATGCTCCTGCGGAGCGATAAGCGCTTGAACGCCCCGACTCCAGCGGAGTCGCGTGTTTATAGATCAGAAAAATGGAAAATTCAGGCTCCAGAAGAGCCTCCTTGGGATTTCAATGTTTTAAAAGCGATTTCCCTGCGGCCTTTTAGCCGGATTCAGGACTTTTTAAACCAAATCATTATATTGCCGCTCAGATAAATTATTCCATGTACGATATTTGTTGCATAGGGCACATCACATCCGATAAAGTAGTCACCACCGGCGCGGTAATGTATATGGCAGGCGGTACGGCCTGGTATTTCTCCTGCGCGGTGAGCCGGTTTGATATAGGCTACCAGTTAGCCACCTCACTTGCCCCCGCCGAGATGTATTATGTGCAGGACCTGCGGGACAAAGGCCTGACTGTAAATGTGCGCCCAAGCGCCCATACGGTATTCTTTGAGAACATTTACGCCCAAAACCAGGATGAACGCAGTCAAAATGTTTGGGCAAAGGCCGATCCGTTTTCAATTACCCAAATAGAAGGGCTAAATGCGCGGATTTTCCACCTGGGTCCTTTATTAGCGGACGATATTCCGGTTGACCTGATAAAAACCTTAGCCGCAAAAGGCAGTATAAGTCTGGATGTACAGGGCTACCTGCGCAAGGTTAAAAACCACAAGGTTTACCCAACCGACTGGCCCGCAAAAAAAGAGGCCCTGCAATATGTTGACATCCTGAAAGCTGATGAGGCTGAACTGGAGGCTTTAACCGGGCAAAAAGAGGTTAGGGAAGGCGCCAGGCTTGCGGCATCATGGGGTGTAAAAGAGGTGGTGATAACCAACGGCAGCAAGGGGTCGTTAATTTATAGCGGGGATGTTTTTTATACCATCCCGGCCTATCCGCCGCCGGTTATTGCCGACGCTACGGGCTGCGGGGATACTTATATGGCGGGGTATTTATACCGGCGCATAAAGGGGTACGGCATACAGGAATCGGGCGGGTTTGCAGCCGCCATGGCGGGCCTTAAAACGGCATCGCCCGGTCCGTTTACCGGGACGGAGGAGGATGTGCTGGGGTTTTTAGAGAAGAGCAAGGGTAGCCTTTAGCTGCGCTCTTTCCTAAAGTCCTGTCCAAAAGCCTCACCTAAACGGCGTAGCCCTCATTTATGCCTTTAAAATAAACATCCTTATAAATAATCCTCTCCACAGGAGAGGACTTGAAAAAGGGCGCAGCTGAAGCCCTCTCCTTTGGAGAGGGTTGGGTGAGGCGAAATGACCCTGGGTAAGGCAACGCGCAATTTATCCAACCCCCTCAAAATTTTAACCCAATCACTACATTTGCCCAATGACAACCGGCGCTGCAATTTCTTTTAACTTACTCAACCAGGACCTGCTCCTGCTGCCTCAAAAAGCGATCTTCTGGCAGCAGGAAAAAGCCTTGATAGCGGCTGATGTGCATTTGGGAAAGGTGGGTCATTTCCGTAAGGCGGGTATTGCGGTGCCAAGGGATATGGAGCAAAATGACCTCGGCGTGCTGTCTGACCTGGTATTTGAACATCAGCCTGAAAAGCTGATCCTCCTCGGGGATTTCTTTCACAGCGATATGAATGCCGACTGGGACTGGTTTGTTTTGTGGCGAAGTCAGTTTCCAAAACTGGAGATCGTCCTCATCCGCGGCAACCACGATATTATCGGCGAGGACAATTATAAACGGTTAAACATTATATTACTGGATGAACTGCTTATGGGACCGTTTTTAATGCTGCACCACCCCTTAACCGGGACGGAGCTGGAACTTGCCGGGGGCTATGTTTTTTGCGGTCACCTCCATCCGGGTATCAGTCTGGCGGGGAAGGCCCGGCAACAGGTCACCTTGCCTTGTTTCGCTTTTGGCGCACGGCAGGCTGTATTGCCATCATTCGGGAAATTTACCGGGAGGGTAGCTATCCGCAGCATAAAAACCGACCGGATCTTTGCAATAGCGAATGATAAAGTAGTTGCAATAAGTTAAGGGCGGCTTTGAAGTAAAAGCATCACCTGTTCATCAATATAATTATATAAAATATCGCTTTTGACGGTGTGCCACTGGCTGTCGAGCAGGTAATAGGCAGGGTATTGCGGGATCATCCAGGCAGCAATATTGGGGGAGTTATCTCCTTTCATATCTGATATTTGGATACAGTTCATGTTGTCTTCTTTGATGGCTTTTATCCACTCATCATGATTTGAATCGAGTGAAACACTTATGATCCTGATTTTGCCCGCATATTGCGGATCGTTTAAAAGTGCACGTAGCTTTTGGTGATTGGTGCGGCTCAGCATGCTTGAACTCCGCCAAAAATCAATTAAGATATATTTATGATTTGTTTTTTCAGGATAAAATTCTTTGCCGTCAGGTGTTTTTCCATGAATTTCGGGCGCCAGGGCGCCGGGCAGCAGCTTAACCAAATGACTGAGTTCGCTGCCGATATATTTGCCCCTTTCGCTGTTTCTCATGGCCGCCGGCAGCGTTTGGAATATGGCATAAAAGCTTTTCGGATCGGTGCCGTAATGCAGGTCATCCATTAAACGGATGCTGATGTCATTGTGCGGGTATTCTTTTATAAATTCCTTAAATGCGACCACATCCGCCGCCGGTATTTTTGCGTTAGCGGCGCTGGTCGCCTTTAATAAATTGGTGAACTCAACCGGGGACAAATGTTCGCTCTGTGTTTTGACTACTTTGGTTAACAAATCCGCATCCCTGGCTGCTTCTTCGCCGGCTTTATCATCCAAAGCATAAAATGTCGAAAGCTGCCATTGTATTTTTGACGCCGATGTTATTTTGGGATATTTATTCAGGCTGTCTTTATCCGTCTCAATGGTATAACTGCCGTCTTCAAGGTAAACTTCAACGGGTTTGATGCTATCGGTTTTGCCGTCTTCGGAAATGTATAATTTGAAGTAGCCCGGTGTAGCAAAATGTTTTTCGAGCGAAAACTTGCCGTCTTTTATGTTTATGCCGTCAACTGTGCTGTCAGCGTCGTCCTTAATAATAAGGGTGCCGTTTTTAACGCCAGTAGCCACCCCCGAAAGCTCGACCCCGCGTTTTTTTATGCAACCCGACGCTACTATTAAGGCCAAAAAAATTATAAAAGTGTATTTCATGCGATAAGGGTATTTATCTGCCCCTAAGATATAGGATAATTGTCTATATCTGAAAACAAAAAAACAGGGGCTTGTTTTTAGATTGTTTCTAAATAGCTATTTGCTAATTAATAAGCCGATTCCATTTATATGTTTTGGCATTTAATAAATACTTTTGCCTAACAAAAATCTGAATTATAATGAGCGAAATTAAACAAACCTTTAACTCATCGTTGGGGAAGAAGCTGATCATGGCTTTAACGGGCTTGTTTTTGTGTACTTTTTTGATCGTGCACGTTGGGGGTAACCTCCTGTTGTTTAAAGACGACGGCGGCTACATGTTTAATCTGTATGCCAACTTCCTTACCCATTTCCCGCCGATTGAAGTTATTGCCTACCTGCTGTACCTGTCTATCCTGGTACATGCGGTTTATGCCCTTGTTATCACTATCCATAACCGCAAGGCGCGCCCTGTAGGCTATGAATTTACAAACAAGGCGCCGGCAACATGGTCTTCAAAAAACATGGGCCTGCTTGGGTCTATCCTGTTTTTGTTTATCGTGATACACATGAGCGATTTCTGGTACAATTATAAATACACCAACAGTGTAGCTTATAAAGAGTACCGCACCGATCTGGCAACAGGTAAAACCACCTCATCAGCCTATACCCCGGTAACTGCTGATTTTGAGAACTCGGCAACAACCGAAAACAACATCGAAATAGTTCGGGTAAAAGACCTGCATGCACGTGTGGCAACCAGCTTTACCAGGTTATGGTATGTGATATTTTATGTAATAGCGATGGGCGCAGTTGCCTTCCATTTATTGCATGGTTTCCAGAGCGCTTTCCGCACGCTGGGATGGGTTCACCGCAAATACACGCCGGTAGTTTATTTTATTGGCACATGGTTTTTCGGGGTAATTATCCCCCTTGGTTTCGCGGCAATGCCGGTAGTTTATTTTATACAGAGTTTAAATAAGTAGTTGATTAAGTTAGATTAAGTTAGAATAAGTTGATTAAGTAAAAATGAGTTGATTTGATAAAATTAGGAACAGGGTTAGTTAACCATTCACCTAATCAACCCAATCAACCATTTAGTAAACATCAACCACTCACTTAATCAACCCCATCAACCACTCACTAATATAAAAAAAGATATGAGTTCATTAGATGCTAAAATCCCCGCCGGTCCATTAGCCGAAAAATGGAGCAAGCATAAATTTAACTTAAAACTGGTTAACCCGGCCAATAAGCGAAAATATGATGTTATTGTGGTAGGCACCGGCCTGGCAGGTGCTTCCGCTGCGGCTTCACTGGCCGAGCTGGGTTACAATGTAAAGGCATTTTGTTTCCAGGACAGCCCCCGCCGCGCGCACTCTATTGCTGCACAGGGTGGGATCAACGCTGCCAAAAATTACCAGAACGATGGCGACAGCATTTACCGCCTGTTTTATGATACCATAAAAGGCGGCGATTACCGTGCCCGTGAAGGTAACGTTTATCGCCTGGCCGAAGTATCGGTAAACATCATTGACCAGTGCGTGGCGCAGGGCGTTCCCTTTGCCCGCGAGTACGGCGGTCTGCTGGATAACCGTTCCTTCGGTGGTTCGCAGGTATCACGTACCTTTTACGCCAGGGGACAAACAGGACAGCAGCTGTTATTGGGTGCTTACTCGGCGCTTAACCGTCAGATCCATCTGGGCAAGGTGAAAATGTTCACCCGCTCCGAAATGCTGGACGTGGTAACCATCGACGGGCAGGCTAAAGGTATCATTACCCGCAACCTGATCACCGGGCAGATCGATACCCATACCGGTCATGCTGTGTTGCTGTGTACCGGTGGCTATGGTAACGTATTTTACCTGTCAACCAATGCCATCGGTTCAAACGTTACCGCTGCATGGAGGGCCCACAAACGCGGCGCTTTCTTCGCCAACCCATGCTATACCCAAATTCACCCAACCTGTATCCCGGTATCGGGCGACCACCAGTCGAAACTGACATTGATGTCGGAGTCGCTGCGGAACGATGGCAGGGTTTGGGCGCCAAAAACAGTGGCGACAGCCGAGCAATTGCGCAAAGGACAAATCAAAGCCGGCCAGGTGAAAGAGGAAGACCGCGATTACTTCCTGGAAAGAAAATATCCCTCATTCGGAAACCTTGTTCCGCGCGACGTGGCCTCACGTAACGCCAAGGAAATGGTGGATGACGGACGGGGTGTAGGCGCTTCGGGCTTTGCCGTGTTCCTTGACTTTGCCGACGCTATCAAACGTTTGGGTAAAGATGCCGTGTCAGCCAAATACGGCAACCTGTTTGATATGTACTATCAAATTACCGACGAAGATCCCTACTCTCAGCCTATGAGAATCTATCCGGCCGTCCATTATACAATGGGCGGCTTGTGGGTGGACTACAACCTGAGCACCAATATACCCGGCTTATATGCTTTGGGCGAATGTAATTTCAGCGACCACGGTGCAAACCGTCTGGGCGCTTCCGCCCTGATGCAGGGACTTGCCGACGGTTATTTTGTGATCCCTTATACTGTAGGCGATTACCTTGCCACCATAGGCCCGAAACCTGTTGACGGCAACCACCCCGCCTTCGAGCAAACAAAACAGGAAGTTATTGCCCGCATCAATAAACTGCTTGCCCTTAAAGGTACAAAAACAGTTAACGAGTACCACCGCGACCTTGGCCATATTATGTGGGAATATTGCGGCATGGCCCGTACCGCCGAAGGCTTAACCAAAGCAAAAGGCCTGATTCAGGCCTTAAGGGCTGATTTCTGGAAAAATGCCCTTGTAGTTGGCGCCAACGATGAAGTTAACAACGCCCTCGAAAGGGCAGGCCGCGTCGCCGACTTTTTGGAACTTGCTGAACTGATGGTTGACGACGCTCAGATGCGCAAAGAATCATGCGGCGGCCATTTCCGCCTCGAATCGCAGACACCGGAAGGTGAGGCTTTACGCGATGATGATAACTTCGCCTTCGTAGCAGCCTGGGAGTACAAGGGTGACAACGAGCCCGAAGTACTGAATAAAGAAGTACTGGACTTTGAATTTGTTCATTTAACACAAAGAAGCTATAAATAAGAATAGATGTGAGATATGAGATTTGAGACGTGAGATTTTGACACGTTTTGATCTGAAATCTTACATCTTAAAATAAATTAAAACGATGTTGAAATATTAGATTTTGAAATATTCTCTTTTTCAAATCTAATATCTCACATCTCAAATCTAAAAAAAGATGCATAATCTGAAGGAATTGAAAATCTGGAACAAGGCTATCGATCTGACTGTAGACCTTTATAAAGCTACAGCAAGTTTTCCTTCAGAAGAAAAGTATGGGTTAACGAGTCAGGCAAGACGGTCAGCGGTTTCTATTCCTTCAAATATTGCAGAGGGAGCCGGAAGGAATTCCGACAAAGAATTCACCAATTTTTTAGGAATAGCGAATGGTTCTTCTTATGAGTTGCAAACCCAGTTAGTTATATCTAACAAATTAAATTTATTAAATAATGATCTGTTGGATGATTTATTAAAACAGATAGATGAATTGCAGAAGATGAATTTTGCTTTTCAAAAGATGCTAAAAAGCAAAATGTGAGTTATTTTAAATGAGACGTGAGATATGAGATTTGAGACGCGGGATTTTGACACGTTTTGATCCGAAAACTTACATCTTAAAATAAATTAAAACGATGTTGAAATATTAGATTTTGAAATATTTTCCTTCTCAAATCTAATATCTCACATCTCAAATCTAAAATGAAGTTTAAATAGATGTCAGGTAAGCGATTTTTGACGAAATTCCCATCTCAAATCTCATATCTCACATCTCAAATCTAAAAAGATGAGTACTGGAAACATGAACCTGACGCTGAAAATATGGCGTCAAAAGAACCCGGATGCCAAAGGCGCTTTTGTGACTTACAAAGCCGAAGGCATTTCGCCGGATATGTCATTCCTTGAAATGCTGGATGTGGTGAATGAAGGCCTCATCCACAAAGGGGAAGAGCCTGTCTTTTTCGACCACGACTGCCGCGAAGGTATTTGCGGGATGTGTTCCCTCTATATCAACGGGCACCCGCACGGGCCAAAAGATGCCATTACTACCTGCCAGCTGCACATGCGCACTTTCCACGATGGCGAGATCATTGTGATTGAGCCCTGGCGCGCAGCCGCTTTCCCGGTTATAAAAGACCTGGCGGTTGACCGTTCGGCTTTCGACAGGATACAGCAGGCCGGCGGCTTTGTTTCGGTGAATACCGGCGTTACCATCGATGCCAATGCCATCCCCATCCCCAAGGTGATTGCCGACGAGGCTTTCAACTCTGCTACCTGCATTGGTTGCGGCGCCTGCGTGGCGGCCTGCAAAAATGCATCGGCTATGCTGTTTGTTTCAGCAAAGGTATCGCAGCTGGGTATGCTGCCGCAGGGACAGCCAGAGCGTTACAGCCGCGTACAGGCTATGGTTGCCCAAATGGACGCCGAAGGCTTTGGCAGTTGCACCAACACCGGTGCATGCGAGGCCGAATGTCCTAAAGAAATAAAAATGACCAATATCAGCCGCATGAACAACGATTTCTTCAGCGCGAAACTATTCCGCGAAGCAGGCGTTAACGAGCATGCTGCCGGCGAATAGAGATATATCACAATGTTAATCTGTTTATAAAGGCTTGGGAAGTAATTCTCAGGCCTTTTTTTATTCCCTCCCACGGGGAGTAATGGCACTAACTTAAGATAAAAACACAAGGTAAAAACAATGTCGAATATTGAATTTTGAATGTCGAATATCGAAGTTTTACTTCATCATTCATTATTTGAAATTCAATATTCGATATTAAATCCTTTAAGTTAGTGACATTACCACGGGGAGGGGTGCGGCTGCCTGCGAAGGAGCAGGGAGGGGTTTCGCCGCCCTGAATGCAGGCGGTTGGAAGCGGCTCACTGGCATTGCGGCGAAACCCCTCCCTACCCTCCCCAGGGAGGGAATCGCACAGGCCGCCGCTTTTTTAAAATTCCCCCTCGGGAGGTTGTACGGCTGCCTGTGAAGTGGGCGTTCCCCAATACCGTCCGTCCGCTTCCAGGCGCCATACCTCCCAAACGGACGGACACAACCATAAACTTCCTGCCCTTGGTGTTGTTATCGCCAAAACAAAAAAATAAAGGCTTGTCATCCTTCGCTGCGCTTATAATGACGTGTTTATAAGTTGTTGATTGTCAATTTGATGAGTGGCAAAAAAGGAATGCCTCTCCACGATACCCGTTTTTGTCATTCCCCCTTCAGAATTTCTTGAACTTTTACCGGGCAAATCGAATTCCCAAAACTCTTAAATTCCAAATATTCCGGTTCAGACAATTTTTCGCCCCCGCTGTTACATTTTCAACGCAATAACCGTAATTATAGTAAATTACGCTTATGAAAACCCTGCTTTGTAATAAAAATAGCTGCCTGCTGATTGCGGTTATGTTGTTCCTGCTGATAACCGGTTGTAATCCGCTTGGTAACGACACAAATAAATGCGGGCCATGCCCTATGTATATGATGATGGAGCCAAATTTAAACTTCAGGGTTGTGGATAAAACAAACAAACAGGACCTGTTTTTCGGCAGCGGCGCACCCTATAAAATAAGTCAGCTTGTGATGCGGCATATTGTAAACGGTGTGCCCGACACCGCTTTATTGCGCGTGGATACCATAAACCATATTTTCAATGTTTTGGTACCACCTTCTCATACCGTTGATACCGTAACTATGCAGATCGCCGGGTTACCCAAGGATGTTTTGCTGTTTGAAACTGCTACTGTGGGCAAATGCTGTCCCCGCCTGATGCTTAATTCGGTGTTGTACAACGGGGCCGTGGTATTTACCGCCGCCAACGGGCCGCAGGTGGCGGTGCTGGAGAAGTAGGAGGGGAACCCGAATTTATAGAATTAATGAATTTTTAGAATTCCGGGAAACTAATTTGTCATCCTGAGTCCCAACCAGGGGCAAGCCTGGAAAAAACAGTAATGACGGATGAAGGTGTAAAAGCCGGAAATGTTTGTTAAAAGCTTAATCTTGCAAAAAAACAAGGCAAGCTATAACCCGTATATTTCATTGG
>JBIOHE010000171.1:0-9148 GCA_044448725.1 Sphingobacteriales bacterium
CATTGTGGGTTTGCGTGCTTCCTGTAACGGTTGCAAATCCCATTGATGGATCTGTATTATTTGCAAAAAACACAAATATATCTGCCGTAGGAACCAGGGTAGCCGAAGTAAGAGTTTGGGTTGTTACCGCAGCCTGATTGGCTGTAGTAAGCGTTAGCGGCGTTTTTGCTTCGTTAAACGTAAAGTAAGCAATTGTGCTGTCTTTATACCAACCTATAACTAAAGATTGCGGTGCATTGCTTCCGTATGTTAAAGCAGCAGCAGACCCAAATGGCACAACAGGGCAATTAACAACTTCATTGGTGTGAATAATAGTATAGCCGGAATTTAATATGGCTGTTTCGTTAGTTAACGAGTTAGGCACATAATTATCGGGTACCATTACTTTATTTACACGCCAAAAGTCATTATATCCTGCGTCGCCTGGTTTTGTAGGAATAACATGGTTTTGGGCTGTTAATTCTACGGTCGGCGCACTTTGTTTAAAAAAAACATAAATATCATCAGGCGTTGAAGGAAGCACATCAAAATTATAATAAGTTGCAGGTGTTCCATCCGGATTTAAACCATGGGTAATAAAAGGGGCTACATCCATATTAATGGGTGTATTGGCTGCCGGTAATCCATTTGTAGCTGTTCTGACAAAAATATGGCCGAAAGCACTACTAAATCTGTCAACATTTGCATGTGGTGCAGTGGTGATGTTTTTTCCAATAGCAGTATATGACGAATTTTTTTTACAAGACGTCCCGATTGTGAGAAGCAGAATTGCAGTTGATATAACTGCACCAGAAATAATTGATTTCATACTTTGTTTTTTAGTGTTTTACTATTTTCTGCTTAGTCGGGCGGGAATAGTAAACCTTACAAAGTATTTTAAAAAACACGAATGAGGACGAATTGACACGAATGACGGGCGGCGCTGATTTTTTGGGGTTGGATGGCCTGTGCGCTAATTTCACGAATTAAATTAGTGAAAATTCGTCCTCATTCGTGCCCATTCGTGTCAATTAGTTTTTATTCAGCTCCTCTTCAATCCTGTTTTGAAGATCTCTTTTAAAATCATCATCGAGCCTGATACCTGCCTGCATGGAATTGTGAAAAAGCTCCCGCACCATTGTATTGATAACCCGGCTTTGTTTGCCGTAGATCCTGCAAAATTCGCAACCAAATAAATGGATACGCAATTCTATTATTTCGCGGAAGCTTAGCCCGGTGATCGATTTTTTTTCGATCAGATAGGTAGCCTGTTTACAGTTGTATATAATTTTTTTCAGATGGCTCATGGTTAAAAGGTTTAAATCCAGTTTTTTTGAAGACATGCCCGCAGGTTTAATTTAGCGCGATGTATAATCACCCAAAAGTTGGCGGAGCTTACTTTCAACTCCGTACAAATGGTATCGGTAAGCTCGTCGTCGATATGCTTCATGGTAAAAACGGCTTTCCACAACACCGGGAGTTTCTGCATGCACTTTTGCAGTATCTGCTCAAATTCTTTGTTGAGCAGGTGGTCCTTCTCTTCAATCCCAAATTCCTTCGGGCCGTGTTCGCTCATCCAGTGCCCGGTATCCGCGTCAAAGAAGTCCGCCTGTTCCTGCTCCGCCTCCTTAATAGTGATGGTTTTTAACCCTGATGATTTTTTCCGGTAAATATCAACGATCTTATTTTTAAGGATGGCGGTGAGCCACGTTCGTTCGGACGCCTTGCCCTCAAAGTTGCCTGCTTTTTCCAGGGCGGCTAAAAAGGTTTCCTGCACCAGGTCTTTTGCCTGCTCTTCGTCATTAATGCGGGTAATGGCAAAGGCGTACAGGTAGTCGGCATGGGTTTTTACCCACTGGTGTGGATTTAATGGATGATGCATAATAAAATTAAAAAGTCACGAACAGCACGAATTTATTCGAATTTACACGAATTTATCTCTTCTGCTATCTTAGTCGTTAAAACATTCAAACCCTTACAAAAAAAACACTTCCAAAGGCAAAACAGTAAATAATATTCCCTTACCGTTTGTTTGATTTGTGTCATCATTAAAAGCATACATGGTTTCTGTTGAATTTCTCGGAATAAAAAACTTTAATTTTATTGTAAGGTTTGTGAAACATGTCCGACTAAGGACAAAAACCCATTGGTTTAAATCCATAAAAATATGAGATCAATTAAAATATTTCCCATAGCTGTTTTGCTTACTATTGTAGTATTGGGCTCCACCGCCTTTATTAATGCGCGGCTATTGAACAAAGTAAATAACAACGAAAAAGGTTTCGCCGTTGTGGAACTGTTTACTTCCGAAGGTTGTTCCAGCTGTCCGCCGGCAGATGAGCTGGTAGCTAAGATAGAAAAAGAAAGCAAAGACCAGCCGGTATATATCCTGGCCTATCACGTTGATTACTGGAACCGTTTGGGCTGGAAAGATGTTTTCAGCAGCGCCGATTTTTCAAAAAGGCAAAATGACTATGCCCGTTATTTGAAGTTACAGTCCATTTATACCCCGCAAATAGTGGTTAACGGCAAAACAGAATTCGTCGGATCGGAAGAAGGCACCTTACGCAATGCTATTAAAAGCAGCCTTCAAAAACCTTCGCCAAACCAGCTAACCTTAAATGTTCAATCCATTGATAAGGGTATGGCCAAAATAAAGTATAATACCGAAGGGGCAGATAAAAACACCATGTTGCAAATAGCCATATTGCAAAAGAATGCACAAACCAGGGTCGGACGCGGTGAAAATAGCGGCCGCACCTTGTCGCACGTACAGATTGTGCGTAATTTGCAAAGTGTTCCGCTAAGCGGGAGCATGGGTACAATAAATGCAGCCCTGCCCAACGGCTTTGATACGAAGGGCTGGGAGATCATCGTTTTTTTGCAAAATACTGCCGACGGTGCGATAACCGCCGCTGCGAGGGCCTCATTACCAAATGAGGCCGGAACTTTAGCGGGGGTTAAAAATTCTAAATGATAATTTGTTATTTTTAACAGCATAAAAACGAATTAATGAAAGCGATAAAGGAAAAACATTCATTAGCCATGCGATGGTGCCATTGGGTAAACTTCCCGGTACTGACCATTATGATTTGGAGCGGGATGCTGATCTACTGGGCCAATGATGAATATTCCATCAGCATTTTTGGCTACACTTTTTTCCGCTTTTTCCCGGACGGGTTTTACAACGCTTTAAAAATACCGCACCGCCTGTCCGAAGGAATGGCTTTCCATTTCCTGTTCATGTGGTTTTTTACACTTAAAGGGATACTTTATATTTTATACACTACAATTTCAGGTGAATGGCGCGAATTAGTCCCTAAGAAAAATTCTTTCAAAGAGGCCTGGCTGGTACTGCTGCACGACCTGCACATCCGTAAAACAGCGCCGCCGCAAAACAAATACAATGCCGCACAGCGCATTGCCTATACCGCCATTATTATTATGGGCATTGGTTCGGTAATCACAGGATTAGCTATTTATAAACCGGTACAGTTTTATTATTTAACCTGGTTGTGCGGCGGCTATCATTTTGCCCGGATATTGCATTTCGCTTTAACCGTGGGCTATGTTTTCTTTTTTGTGATCCATATCGTGCAGGTGATCCTGGCTGGGTGGGGTAATTTCAGTTCGGTGATCTCCGGGTTCGAGGTGGTTAATGAAAACCCTCAGCCTGTTATTCAAACAACAAACGAAGATGAGCAAAGCAAATAAAAAAGTTAAAAAAGCGCTTACTGTTGAGCAAAAGATCAGCCGGCGCAACTTTATATCGTTCACCAGTTTCGCAGTGCTGGCGGTCGGCGCATTTGAAGGCTGGAGATGGCTGTACAAATCGCCAAATGAGGTGCCCGGTATTACCGCAGAAGCCCATAAACCCCTGCGCCGTGCGCTTAATAAAACCGAACTCTTTTTCAGGAGGGTTTTCAGCGATAAGCACCTTGTAAAAACCTACCCAAAATCAATGGCCGCCAAACATGTGAGGGTTAACGCAGATATAGGGATTGAGGCAAAGAACAAGTTCGATCCGTCAACCTGGAAACTACAGGTGAACAAAAAGGGAGGCGAAGTTTTACAGATTACTTTACAGGAATTAAAGGCACTCCCAAAAACCGAGATTGTGTATGATTTTAAATGCGTGGAAGGCTGGGACCAGATACAGCACTGGGCCGGCGTAACGTTCAGCGATTTTATAAAACATTTTCAACTGGATGATTATGCCAAAATGGAATACGTTGGCATGGAAACCCCTGATAAAGGTTATTATGTAGGCATAGATATGCCGAGCGCGATGCATCCGCAAACATTATTGGCCTACGAGGTAAATGACAAACCGCTTCCTTTAAGTCATGGTGCGCCCCTGCGCCTTATTATCCCGGTTAAGTATGGCATCAAGAACCTGAAACGCATCGGTACAATAAATTTCAGCAATACCCGCCCGCATGATTATTGGGCCGAGCAGGGGTATGATTATTATTCGGGACTGTAGCACACTTTGGGTAAATCGATGTTAGTTCGTTATAAGAAAAATCTTTGCCCCATCGGGGCTACCGCTTTGTAGCTCATCATTCAAAGTTATTTTTGCCACGTTAGTGGCTACCCAATTTGCGAAGGGTAGCCACTAACGTGGCAATTATCCTTGTTATTTGGTTTCTACAAAGCGGTAGCCCCGATGGGGCATATTGCAATGGTATCCAATTCTATATCGAACTAACGGCGAAATCACCTGTTTTGCCCCTCCATCCACGATTGCAGCAATATCACCGCCGAAATGGTATCCACCAGTTCCTTGTTTTGCCGGTGTTTCCTATTCATACCGCTTTGGGCGATGGTGGCTGATGCCATTTTTGAGGTAAAACGCTCGTCCAGCATCTCAATGGGCACATCAGGGAACGTTTTTTTAAGCAGGTTTACGAAGCCTTTTACATGGATGGCCGATTGGGATGGCGTATTATCCATTTGCTTGGGTTCGCCCACAATAAAGCGTTCTACAGGTTCCGTTTGCAGATACTTTTTTAAGTATTCAATAATTTGGTTGGGATGAATGGTATCCAGACTGGTAGCAATGATCTGCATCGGGTCGGTTACCGCTATGCCGATGCGTTTGGTGCCGTAATCGAATGCAATGATCCTCATTTGAGGAGAAAGATTAGTGGTTGGAGATTAGAGATCAGGAACTGCATCGGGCAAAGATAAGGGCAATTGATATTACTTGTTCTATTAAAGCACTTCTTCTTTCAGACTTTACCAACTTTCAGACTAAAAAACAACCGATCACTAATCTCTAATCACAAATCACTAACTTCGCACCAATGCAGTTTAAGCAAATAGTTGGACAAGATGCCATAAAGCAACGCCTGATCAACTCGGTAAAAGAAAACCGGGTGAGCCATGCGCAATTGTTTTTGGGGCCGGGCGGATCGGGAAGTTTACCGCTGGCGGTTGCTTATGCGCAATACGTGTCCTGCGAAAATAAACAGGCGGATGACTCCTGCGGAGAGTGTTCCTCCTGCCGTAAGTATCAGAAACTGATGCACCCCGACCTGCATTTTTCGTACCCCTTTTTTGCCAAACATAAAGACGATACCGCGCTTTCGTTTATTGAACAATGGCGCGATGCTTTTATCGCCAATCCCTATTTAAGCCTCGACACCTGGCGCGGCTGCCTCGACGCCGAAAACAAACAGGCCAATATAAATATTGCCGAATGCCACCAGATCACCAAGAAACTGAGCTTTAAGCCATTTGAATCGGCCTATAAAATTTTGATCCTGTGGCTGCCCGAATATCTGGATAAAACGGGTAACTCCCTGCTCAAAATAATTGAAGAACCTCAGCCAAATACGCTGTTTATACTGGTCGCCGAAAACCAGGACCAGATATTAAACACCATTTTGTCGCGCACACAGCTCATCAAAATTCCGGCACTGAGCTATAATGATATCAAAGAACATCTGATCGAAAAACATAACCAGAGCGAACCCGCCGCCGCCGAAATTGCTTATTTATGTAACGGTAATTTATCCGAAGCCCTGGCCATGCTGGAAGAGGGCACCAATGGTTTTCACGGCCAGTTTGTGCAATGGCTGCGCCTCTGTTTTTCAAACAAAGGGATAGAGGTGATGGCTTTTGTTGAACAGCTTTCAAAAATGGGGCGTGAGAACCAGAAGAACTTTTTGCGTTACGGCATAAGCTTTATCCGGGAGTGCTGCCTCATTTTATCGGGAGCCGAAAGCCTGGTGCATTTGCCTGCCCTGGAACTGGAAACAGCAAAAAAAATGACCAATGTAATGAACATTTCGCAGGCGCAGGGCATCATTACCGAGCTTGAAAAAGCACATTATCATGTGGAGCGAAATGCGAACCCTAAAATTTTATTTTTAGATGTATCTTTACAGATTATTAAACTGCTAAATTTAACGATCCGCCAACGGGCGGACACCTAATATACCTGATTAAATATGGGATGTGGAAGTTGCTCAACGGGGGGCGGATGCTCACCCGCGGGCTGCAAAAGTAATGGCTCATGCCTTACCAATGGTTGCAGCAAATTAGATGTTTACGATTGGCTGTCGCACATGGATATGCCAACAAATTATAAGCCTTTTGGCGTTATTGAGGTGAAATTCAAGGGTTCGAGAAAAGAGTTTTTTTTGAACCATGACAATATTTACCTTGAAGCCGGCGAACTGGTTGTGGTGGAAGCTGCTACCGGCGGCTACGACGTGGGCCATGTTTCCGTCACCGGAGAACTGGTAAGGATGCAAATGGTTAAACGCCGGGTTAAAGAGGATGATGTGGTTAAAAAAATATACCGCAAAGCAACCATTACCGATGTAGAAAAATGGAAGGTCGCCAAAGACCTTGAGTGGGAAACCATGCACAGGGCCAGAACCCTTGCGCTTGAGCTAAACCTTTCCATGAAATTAAGTGACGTTGACTACCAGGGCGACAAAACAAAAGCCACCTTTTATTATACGGCCGAAGGCCGCGTTGATTTCAGGGAACTGATTAAAAAAATGGCGGAAAGCTTCCGCATCAGGATAGAAATGCGGCAGATCGGCATGCGCCAGGAGGCCAGTCGCCTGGGTGGTATCGGCTCCTGCGGGCGCGAACTTTGCTGCTCAACCTGGTTAACTGATTTTAAAACAGTATCTACTTCGGCGGCCCGCTATCAAAACCTGTCGCTGAATACCTTAAAATTGGCGGGGCAGTGCGGCAAGCTGAAATGCTGCCTCAACTATGAGCTGGATACTTACATGGATGCGCTGAAACACATCCCGGATAACGTAAATGTTTTAAAAACAGAAAGAGGCGACGCCCGCCTGCAAAAAACTGATATATTTAAAAAGCTGATGTGGTTTGCCTACCCGAGGGAAGAATCGTGGATTCCATTGCCAATTGAGAGGGTTAAGGAAATCCAGAAGATGAACCGCGAGGGCATTGTTCCGGCAGACCTGGGTGAGGTGGTTGAAATAGAAACCAAACCGGTAAAAGTCCTTGATTATGAAAACGTAGTTGGGCAGGATAGTTTAACCCGGCTTGACGAACGCCGCAGCGGCAAAAAGAAAAACAAAAACAAGAACAAAAACAACAGGCAAAACGGCGCACCGGATAACACACAGCGCCCGGCCGTTGTGGCTCAACCAGGCCAAAGCCAGCAACCAGCAAAAGTACAGGGGCCAAGGCCCGAAGGCGGCAATAATAATAACCGGAACAAAAATTTCCGGCCAAATAAAAACAAACAAAACCGCCCCGACGGGAACAGGGGAGACAACAACCGGGGCAACCGGCCAGATAAAAAGGAATGAAACGGGTATTAATTTTATTTTACATCGCAACTTTCTCTGCAACCCTTTTTTCAGTAACGGGTTGTACGGATAAAAATGCTGTTATCGACCAAAACAGCGATGTCCCCAATCATAACTGGACTTATTTAAATAAGTTTAAGTATGATGTAAAGATCGATGACGAAAAAATACCGTATAATCTTTATATGAATTTACGGGTAACGGCGGACTACAAATACTCGAACATTTTTGTACTGATAACCGAGGCCGGTCCGGATAAAAAATCTGAAGTCCATCGTTGGGAACTGAAACTGGCCAATAAAGATGGTGAATGGCTTGGCGAGGGTTCCGGGAATTTATACAGCTACCAGTCGCCTTTTCTTACCGGATACAAATTCCCCGCAAAAGGGATCTACCATTTTTTTATTGAGCAAAACATGCGCGATAACCCTTTGCGGGAGGTGAACAATGTGGGGTTAAGGGTGGAGAAGGTTGCTCCATAACATCTGCGGGTTAATTGCGTTACTTAAAACAATTCGTTAAAAACCCGTTTTCTTCCGGTTTTTTTAAGGATAATTAAAAACAGTTCTTTGTTTTTAAATTTATTTTTAAATTAGTTGAAAAATCCTGTCCCCCAAACACATGAAAAGATCACTGTTGATTTTCGCTTTTTTTCCTTTTTTTACACTGGCACAAACCTCTACCGGAACCATAAATACCGACAGTTCCAAAAATGTTAGCTTTATAAAATATTATACCAAAATTATCGGTCAGCAACCTAACGATGCAAGCGCCTATTACAAACGTGCAAATGCAAAATTTAACCTGAATGATTTTACAGGATCAATCCCTGATTTCAACCAGGCCATTGTACTAAATGCTCAATATGAAGAGGCTTATCTTGGAAGAGGACGGGCAAAATATGCCATCAAAGAGTACCAGGGATCAATAAATGATTACACCCAGACTATTGCTTTAAACCCGAAAAGTTCAGCCGCCTTTTATAACAGGGGGCTTGCAAAACAGCACCTGGAAGATTTTAAAGCTGCCATGGTTGACTATAACCTGGCTATAAATATAGATTCAAAAGATGGGGATTTTTATAACGAATTAGGAATTTGCAAAAAACGCCTGCAAGACTATAAAGGTGCTATAGAAAACTTTACCCAAGCCATCTCACTAAAGCCAAAAGACAATGTTCCTTATTACAACCGGGGTCTAAGTAAAAATGAAATCAAAGACTACAAAGGTGCAATAGACGATTTTACACAGGCGGTTACATTGCAGCCAAATGACGAAGATGCATATTATAGCAGGGGGGATTCAAAGCGCGCATTGGAGGATTATAGCGGCGCAATTGAGGATTATAACAAGGTAATAAC
>JBIOHE010000172.1:0-9096 GCA_044448725.1 Sphingobacteriales bacterium
ATATTATAATATCCAAAAAAATGCCTGAAAAAGAAACCCGGGCGTTTTATTTTGCTGACCCGCCTGTTAAAATAAAAGGGCGGCGTAAAAAAATATAATGAATTTTAGGGTAGGATTGAAAGAGGAGTGTGTAATTCAAAATGTCACAAACCGCAAAATGTTCCGGCAGAACAAGCGCTGTAGTACTGACTTTATTGCCCAAAGGGCGTAATATGCTAACTGATGAGCTTTATGTTATTTTATACCGCCCCTGCAGTTAACACCTGCATATTGAGTCGTTTACTTTAGGAAACGACATTAATTCACCACTCAGCAAAATTACTTAAAATACAAATCGATGTAATGCATATTGCGGAGCTTCTTTTTACCTTCAATGAAATCCCACGCCGAATTGCCGCCAAACTGGTAAAAGCGCATAAAATAGGTCTGGCCTGTTGCAAAGGGGGTATCGGGCGTAAATACAATGGCGTTATCTTTTAGCTTATATGTTCCAGGCTGAACCGGCTGATAATCTTTTAAACCGGTATCTTTAGGCATGCGGTAAACAGGCAGCAGGCTCTTCCATACGCCCGATGCGCTATCGCGGTTAATCTCACCCATAATGGCATAATCAAGCCCGGTAAATTTAACCGACTGATTATTATCTATCATACTGACCTTCGCGGCCGGTGTTTTGGGTTTTGGCGTGCAGGCGAAGCAAAAAAGAAGAAAAAAGTATGCGGCAGTTTTTTTCATTAATAAATATCAGTAATTAAGTGCATATTTATATCATCTTATTTAGATTTTTTAAGCTTTATCACCAATTGGCTATTATGAATACTTTTACGGAAACTGAACAGAAAACAACGCGTCACCCTGTTGATATTAACAACAGCATTCAAAAAGGAAAACTGGTTTACAGCTCAGGATATGGCATTGTATTTGACTATTTTTTCTCTTACTTTGTCGCTATTTTAGTCATTGCCCTGATTTCTGTACCAACTTTTTTTTCCAAAGTTGTACAGATCGGCTATATGCCGCGGGGCGTAATTGTTTTGGTGGTTTTGGCAGATATTTGGATGATAGCGAACCTTGTTCACTTAAATACCCTTGTAAAGATTTCGGGCAAGCAAAAAGAGGTCAACAAAAAAGACATACTGATAGCATTGGCCGATTTTTACAAATTGGACAACCTGATAACCGGTGCAGATATAATACAGGATGAAAAACTTTCTATGCCTGGTGGTCGCGTCATTACCTGTTTATTTGACGACAATGCAGTTTATATCAATAAAACAACCCTGATCAAAAATGATGGACTTTCACCTTTTTCAGGGTTGTTTAATTATTACAGGTGCAGACAAATAGCCAAAAACTTTACTTTATTACAGCAAGGTTTGAAGCCCGAAAAGCCTTTCTGATGTTCCGTTTGAACCTAAATTTGGGTTAGCGTTTCGCTGAATCACCCAATGTGTTTCAGCGGGTCGAGTTCGCCGGATGGAGCGTTAGAATGTTAAAAAATCCTTTGATATTGTTATCTGATTAGCTAACTTTGTATGGTGGCGCACAACTTCATTAGAAACATAGTTTATTACAAAAAATATTATCCCGACTTTTTTAATGCCCTTGCTGCGCCGGTGCAATTAAAGTTTAACTATACGTTAGGAATAATTGCAACAATGGAACGTGTGCCCGCCAAGTTTTTTTAAGCATATAGAAGAAGGCATTTATGAGGTTAGGGTAGAGGTGGGTACAAATATCTTTCGTGTATTTTGTTTTTTTGATGACGGACAGCTGATAGTTTTGATGAACGGCTTTCAGAAGAAAACACCCAAAACGCCGAAGAATGAAATTGCAGCGGCAATAAAAATTAAAAAAGAATATTTCGATGAAAAATCAAACAAACAGTAATTTAACCTCCTTTGCTGATCATCTGGATGAGCAATATGGAATAAGGGGAACTGAAACCAGGGAAAATTACGAACAGGGCTTTGAGGCATTTAAACTGGGCGTTTTTATACAGGAGTTGCGTGAACAGCAAAACATGACCCAGGAACAACTTGCTGCTAAATGCGGCACCACCAAATCATATATTTCGCGAATTGAAAATAATGCCAGCGACATTCGCTTGTCGACGCTGATGCGTATTGTAAGGGAGGGGTTGGGTGGCCATCTCAATTTATCAGTGGCTTATTGATAAACAAGTAAATAGATATGTCTACCGTTAAGAAAGCAGCCCAAAATACTTTGCACACAGATGTTATAAGCGATAAAGTTAGAAACTATGCTGATGAGCCTTACTTTGTTAAAAAGGCGGAGAAGGCTAAGGAATTTTTACGCCAGCACCCTATACCTGAACGTTACCTAAAGAAGTAATTGCCTCTCCCCGGTTCAAGAATCCCGTTTGGACCTAAATTTGGGTTAGCGTTTCGCTGGCTTCACCCAATGTATTCATTGGGGCAAGTTCGTTGGATAGAGAGTTACGCTGCACAATAAATATGCGGAATATTTTCTTTTCATGTCAATATATTATTGTATGCGGGAGGCTTACCTTTGTTTGGGTTTAAACGGGATGCTTGACCCGGCGGGCGCACTAAAAATCACCGTAAATTATTTACAGATGAAACACTACCTCACTCCAGAACTAATCCGCCATATCGAACAAAAGGCAACTGACCCGATCTGGAAAATGGGTGTTCTGATGGGTGGTCACAAAACGTGGTACAGCATCCTTGCGCTGTCTCCGAATAATCTCATCCACTTTTATGGTAATCGCGATACAGGTTGGGAACATGTCATCAGCCGACATAGTTTTTATTCAAACGACCTTTATTTCGGCGAAGGAGCCTTGGGTGATCCAAGTCGTTTTCATACCGGCGGAATCGCCATATTTGAGTGGGTGCAAATCGCGGATGATGTATATAGCCGCGGCAATATCGTTGAAGGTGAACATCCCGATGCAGCCTTATTTGTTAGATACACCGGACAGTCGAATCGCTATGCTGGATCTAACGGGGAAATGAAAGATTTTAACGTTATACTTTACAGGGGAACAAAGATCGTTCACTCGATATTCCCCAAAAAGCATATGCAGAAACCCGACACGCCAAAAACGAAGTTGCGTGATTTAAAAAGAGGTTTAGATTGGATAAGTGCAAAAAAGAAATTGATGGGTAATGAATTGATCATTCGGATACCGTATATGAATAGCGAAATAACGGAACGGTATGTTATAGTGATCTGCATCGATCTTGAAACGCTGCGATCAAAAGCACATTTGCAGGTAAACTATCAAAGTGGAGTGCCCTTTTTCAGCGTGAATAAATTGCTCTTCTTTGATGTTAAGAATCTGGACAAAAAAGACGTAGACGAAGGTAATATTGAGCTTACTCGTTTTCTTAACAGCTTTTGCAGATATGCCGACTTTAAAGAAATAGAGAAAGAAATGAAAATTATCGAGGCGAGAGTATTCGGGAAAGATATTAGTTAAAGTACCCCCACTCGGCTTAAGACGCGGCCGCGTGGTTTAGCTTCAATAGGGGTGACACGATCTTTGGCAAATAACGGCAGCTCTTAAGTTTCTTACAATAAGTCTACTACTAATCAGTAAATTAACCAAATAAAACATAAAAAAATGAATCAAGAAAATGCAATTATTTACCTATTAGGGTATGGCATAGGAATAGTTATAGTAATCTTTGTAACCCGTCTAATATTTAGTATTCCAACATTCCTTAAATACCAAAGAATGCAAGTTTTATTACTTGCTGAATTAGCTAAAATTCAAGGTGTGGATACAGAACGGATTGAAAAAATAAAAAACGACAAGGTATTGCTTTGATCTTCCGTTCCCGCAGGGTCTCCTGTAAGGGACCCTGCGCTGTATGATGCCTGAGAGGACGCAGGGTCCTCTTCGAGAGACCCTGCTAAGACTGAAAACATTGTCTTTTGAATAATAGCTTTATATATGAAATTCTTTATCGAACCTAACGGACTGTTTATTATTAAAATTCCAATTGATTGGCAGTATAAAAACGTCGCGATCGGCTACAAAGAAGAATCCCCATTTGGTTTTGAACTATACCGGGGTAAAGTAGGCGCTTTTCAGATCAGTTGCTATTCTACAAAAGATAAGCTGGTAAATCCTAATCATAAGATTCAAAAAGCCGATACCAAAAAACTCGATTTTGTCCAGTTCCGTATGGACGATGAGCAATTTAATGTACATATATGGGGTGCAAACGTTGAAGATCATATGTTCCTGGCAAAATACATTTATGACGCAACTAAGGCGAATACCCCTAAAATTATTAGGGAATTAAAAAAAGTTGAAGACGCACTTTCTCAACTCGAATTAATCAGCGAACCCAGACGCTCCCTTGCGGTTGAGATTGATAAGTATGATAAGTTTATGGCGTCGCTATTAGCATCTTTTGACTTAAAAAATAAAGCGGTTAAAGCGAAATCACTAATAGAATTAATGATTATTACAGCTAATCAAATAGATGCTTATTTAAGAATGGCAATTGTTTTAACAAAGCAGATTGAAGAGATGTCGGAGCGAATTGATATTAAATTACTTTTTCAGGGAGAGAATGATCCGCCTGTTATGGAGCGTAAGATTTACCAGCAGGCTAAGGATCGTGGGATAATCGACGCAGACATTTTTGATAAACTTGAATTGCTTTATAAAGAAAGAAATAAAGTTGTTCACCGTTATATTATCACTGACTTTAAAACACGAGATCTGCATCGGATAGTCTATGATTATGAGCTTGCTGTTGAGAAAGTCAGGCTCGCTTTGAAAGCTGTTGAAGATAACCAATTTAAGCAGGGAATAGGTGTTTATGGAGGTAGAGACCCAAGTCAGCAGCCTGACCCCAATGATCTCCAGATTTTATACTCTCAAATAAATGATAAGCATTTATTAAGGGACCTATATCGAAAAATTAAAGATTAGGCAGCTTTCAATTTCACAGCAGAATTTTTCAACCGTGCTATCCTCCGCCGGTTTAAGCGTCCGTTTGAACTTAAATTTGGGTCAGCATCTCGCTAAAGTTACCAAACATTTTCCCGCTGTCCGAAGTGTCCCACTTCGGATTAACTATGCGTGGAGCCTGTGACTCCATCATTTGTCCGCGCTACCTTTCAGCGGGAGACGCCCCGAACGTTCGGCAGCGTTACATCCGGCGCCAAAATCGGGTAAAAGTGCTGACAAGTTTTTGTCACTGACAAGATTTTGTCAGCAGCTAAGTCGTTAATAATCAGCTGTGTTGGGCTTTGTTGTAGGGTGTTGCACGTTTTGCGCAACGCAACAAAAAACCAGGATTCAAGAGCCGGGAATGCCCAAAAATAATTTCCTTCAATTCCTCCCGCCCGCAAGCGATACCGACAATATTGACAAAAAAACCACCGTTTCCTTAAATCCATCCATGCTCCACCCTTTATCCACCCGGCAAAATTCGTTTCCGGGTTATTATAAATACGCCCATAATTTAAAATGTCCCGTTTTCATCAAATCAGCTAATCCTGATTTGATGAAAACGGGACAAAAAGAGATTCTTTAGCCTCTGTTATCGAAAACGGGACAATTTATTTCGTTTTCAAAACTACTGTAGCTCCGGTTAAGCCCTGCGATGTGGCTGTAAAGGTTATATCGCCTGCTTTTTCCTTTGTTTGTACAATGGCCAATGCCAGCCCGTTAAATGCCTTACGGTAATCAGCTTTGAAGGGGTCGTGACTAACCTCATCGCCATTGTCAACCCCGGCTATAAAGCCCGGACCGTTAACTTTAAAGTTTACCAGGTTGTCCGCATCCGGCACGAGATTGCCGTCTTTATCTAAAATTTTTACCGTGATAAATGACAGGTCCCTGCCATCGGCTTTGATGTTTTTACGGTCGGCTGTCAGTTCAATTTTAGCGGGCGCGCCTGCGGTATGGATCTCGCGGGTTAATACCACTTTGCCGTCTTTCCGCGAAACTGCTTTCAGTGTACCCGGCTCGTACTTAACGCGCCACATTATATGCAGGTCGTCGCCGGTTTTCTTTTTTACGCCTAATGATTTCCCGTTGAGGTACAGTTCCACTTCATCGGCGTGGTTATAAAAGGCCCAAACATCCACCAGTTTGCCTGGCGTCCAGTTCCAGTGCGGGAAAATATGGAGTACAGTTTTGTCGGTCCACTCGCTTTGGTACATGTAAAAAATATCTTTCGGGAAGCCGGCAAGATCGATAATGCCAAAATACGAACTGCGCGACGGCCAAGAATACGGCGTTGGCTCGCCCAGGTAATCAAATCCGGTCCAGATGAACATCCCCGAAAGGAAATCATATTTTTTCATCTGTTTCCAGGTAGCTTCATGGGTTCCACCCCAGGGCGGACGCACATTATCATAAGCCGATACACTGTTATCGGGATTGCCACCGGTAAATGGTCCATCCCACCTGTTTGGCCATACCCTGATGCTATCCGAAGGCATATCATAGTGTCCGCGCATTTCAAGGCCCGATGTTGTTTCGGTTGCGATGAACTTTTTGCCGGGAAACCTGTCGTGAAATTTCCCATAATCAGCTTCATGGTAATTATAGCCTATCAGGTCTATCGCACCCGATTTAATGATCTTATTGCTGGTATCCGGGCGGTCATTTGCGGTTGTGATTGGCCTTGTTTTATCAAGACTGTGTACAATGCCTGCCAGATCCGGTGCAATGCGCAGGGCACTGGTATCGGCCTGCTGCGGGATCTCGTTTCCGATGCTCCAAATGATTACGCTTGGATGGTTGCGGTCGCGCAATATCTGGTCTTCAAGGTCGCGTTTGTGCCATTCTTTAAAAAATAAATGATAATCGTAGGTTGCTTTTTTCCATTCCCAGCAGTCGAAAGCCTCGTCCATTACGATGAAGCCCATTTTATCGCAAAGGTCAAGCAACTCCGGCGCAGGCGGATTATGCGAAGTGCGGATGGCGTTACAGCCAAAGGATTTAAGCATTTGCAGCTGGCGTTCAAGGGCGCGGGTGTTGACAGCAGCGCCTAAACTGCCCAGATCGTGGTGATCGCAAACGCCTAAGATCTTCATGTATTTTCCGTTCAGGGAAAAGCCTTTATCAGCATCAAAATTGAAGTAGCGGATGCCGAGTGGGGTAGTGTAAGTATCTGCTGAATTTTGACCGGAAACTTTGGTAACTACCTTATACAGATATGGCTGCTCAACCGACCATAACGTCGGATTATTTACATTAATATCCTGACTGGTTTGAGTAACAGCGTCTTTTAAAGCTATTTTAGTGACCCTGGTTGCTACGGACTTACCTTCGGCATTAACAACAGATGTATTTACAGTGACAACCTGCTGCTTGCCCGTATTGTTTCGGATGCTGGTATTAATCTTAACAGCAGCCGACTGCGCACTCACTTCGGGCGTAGTAACATAAGTTCCCCAATGGTCAACCGCTACCTTACCTGTTGTTACCAGCCAGACATTTCTGTAAATTCCCGAGCCTGAATACCAGCGTGAGTTTGGTTGAACAGAGTTGTCAACCTTAACGGCAATAGTATTGCTGCTGCCAAAATTCAAATAGGGTGTTAGTTCATACCTGAATGAAATATACCCATTCGGCCTGAAACCAAGGTGATGACCGTTTATCCACACATCGCTTTTTTGGTAAACGCCGTCGAAATCAATATAAACCAATTTGTTTTTTGAATCAGCCGGAACTGTAAATGTTTTACGGTACCAGCCTATGCCGCCCGGCAGTGCGCCGCCTTCAGGTGTGGCAGGGTTATCTTTGCTGAATTTACCTTCAATGCTCCAGTCGTGCGGCAGGTTAAGTGTGCGCCAGCTAACATCAGTCAGGCTGGTTTTTTCACCGCCGGCCACATCGCCCAAATGGAAATGCCAGCCTTTATCAAAATCGACAACCGTGCGGCCTTGCTGGCTAAACCCTTTTGAGGCAAACAGCGACGCAATTAAAAACAGGCAAAACAATCGTATCGCCTTTGGAAAAAAAGCTTTTTTAGCTAACATAATGGGTTTATTTAGGATTAACTGTAATCAGGACACTAAATTAGAAATTATTTATTGAATTAGAGAATTTTGATTTAGTGATTGATACGCGTGTGTGCTTTTTGATTGAAATTAAAATAAATTTGTATCGGGGAAATTAATCGTTAATGGTGATTTGTTTTTACAGGGGTGTCATTATAAGTCGCCCGAATGATGTGGGCAAATTCCCATGCGCCATGCCCCCACTCCGCCCTTTCAAGTGTGCAGACACTTGAACAGGCGGAGTCCGCCGCTGCCGGGTTATAAACTATTTACCGCCAAAAACATAAAATACCGATAAGGATAAGCCATTATTAATATAATTGAAATTTAATCCATCGCCTTCATTATGCCCCCGTGTGGTATTATTGGCTTTATAGTGTTCGTATGATAAACTGGCAAGCCTGGCCGACATACCCAATTTTTTTAATGGATAGTAAACAAAATCCAGGTAAACACCTCCAAAATAGTAATTGCTTTTACTGTTAAAATCCGCGTATGAATACGAGGGTGAATAAGTGATCAACTGTTTTGCAGCTTCATAACCGATATAGGCCCCGGTCCGCAAACCTATTTTATTTTTAAACATAAAGTATTTATTCGCAAACACCTCGCCGCCGTATTGCGCCAAATTGTCTTTCGCCGGATAGGAATCATTGGTGGTGGCAAAGTTTGCTGTATTATTTATTGTGGCTGATCCCGAGATGAACAGAGCAGCGCCAATTGCTAAGTTATCCGCAATAAAATAACTGTAGTTGGGGCCGATATTTAACCCCGCTGTTTTAGTACTCAGCGTAATTGTTGAGTTATCATAAGGATTGATATCAACACTGTTTGTGTTATTGGAGCTGTATCCAAGATTAAGCCCCAGGGTTTGCGTCCCTTTTTCGGTTTGCGCATTTGAAAACTGGTACAAGAATAAAAAAGCTGCGATAAAAAACAATAATTTTTTCATGTGTTCTAATGTTTTGGTGAGCAGGTTGAACGGGGAAAACTACCGGATATTTTAAAAAAATGCGTCAATAGTATTATTTATTAAATAAACATTTATTAAAGCAATTTTTAATAATATAG
>JBIOHE010000173.1:0-9071 GCA_044448725.1 Sphingobacteriales bacterium
ATATCAGGGTTACATCAGGATGCCGCTAAAAGGAAATCAGTTTAAATCAAATAGTTTCAAGCAAGAAAATCAGTCCCGTCAATCTTCCTCAAAAGTTGAAAAGGAACGGCCTGTGAAGCAAAAGCAGGAATACCGGCGCCCAATCAACGTGGCGGATAGTCGTTTTACAAAAATTACCGGCCTTTTTTCGCTGTTGCTTTCTGTGTATTTTCTTGTTGCTTTCACTTCCTACCTGTTTACCTGGCAGGAAGACCAAAGTTATGTTTCGCCTGCCAACGGCGGCTGGGGCAACCTCTTTAAAACCGCGCAGGAACTCATGGAGAACCAGGCGATTAAAACCCCAATTATTGAAAACTGGCTTGGCAAATTCGGCGCATTGCTGTCAAACCAGTTTATTTATGAATGGTTTGGTATCGCATCCTTCTTGTTTGTTTTTGTTTTTTTTAACATCGGGTACCGCCTGCTTTTCAGGATCAGGTTATTTTCTATCAGTAAAATGCTGGCCTATTCTTTTTTTGGCATAGTATTTATTTCTGTCGCCATTGGATTTCTTCACGCTTTCGTTGCAGATACCCCTAACTACCTCGAAGGCGAGTTTGGCTACTGGAGTAACCGTCTGCTTGACGCCCAGATAGGGCAAACAGGCACAGGCGGCATATTAGTTTTTGCGGCGCTTACCCTGCTGGTTATTGCCTACAATATTGATTTTAAGCTTCCAAAGCGCGAAGACAAAACGGTTTCACCGGTGCAGGTCGGCGATTTTGTACCTGAACCGGCCAATCGGGATGATAGTGAAGATATTGAAGTGCCCCTTGAATGGCCGGGCCGTGCAAATAAAAATAATCCTGAAAATAAGGTACGTCCGGGAGGTATAAGACCAGAACCTCCGCTGGAACAAGTCCCTACTTTTCATGAACCTATAGTATTGACGCCCAATCCGAATGGCGAAGACAATGAACCGGAATTTGAAAACGGAATTCCGCTGACCGTCGGCGTTACCCGGCCCACCCCTGTTTTAAATATCGAAAAAGACGATGACAACCAGGCTAAAAGCCTTTTGGAACAGTTTGGCACCTACGATCACACGCTCGACCTGGCCTCTTATAAATACCCGACACTTGACCTGCTGGAGAATTACGGTTCAAACAAAATAAGCGTTCATTCCGATGAGCTTGGCGCAAATAAAAACAAGATCGTTGAAACGCTGAACCATTACAATATTGAAATTGATAAAATAAAAGCGACCATCGGCCCCACGGTTACTTTATATGAAATTATCCCCGCGCCGGGTGTCAGGATCTCGAAGATCAAAAACCTGGAGGACGATATTGCCTTAAGTCTGGCAGCATTGGGGATCCGTATCATCGCCCCTATGCCGGGCAAAGGTACTATAGGTATTGAGGTGCCAAATCAAAACCCCGAAATGGTGTCCATGCGTTCGATGCTGGCTTCTGAGAAATTTCAGAATACCAATATGGACCTCCCCATCGCGCTTGGAAAAACCATCAGTAATGAGGTATTTATAGCCGACCTGGCCAAAATGCCGCACTTGCTGGTTGCCGGGGCTACCGGTCAGGGTAAATCGGTTGGTATTAATGCCATACTGGTATCGTTGTTATACAAAAAACATCCTTCCGAACTAAAATTTGTATTGGTTGACCCTAAAAAGGTGGAGCTTACCCTTTTTCGAAAGATTGAAAGGCATTTCCTTGCAAAACTGCCTGACGAAGCCGATGCCATTATTACCGACACCAAAAAGGTGGTTAATACGCTAAATTCATTGTGTATTGAGATGGACCATCGCTACGATTTGCTGAAAGACGCCCAGGTACGTAATGTTAAAGAGTACAACCAAAAATTTGCAAGCCGCAAAATACCCAACCCGGAGATTCACCGCTACCTGCCTTTTATTGTACTTGTGATTGATGAATTTGCCGACCTGATGATGACTGCCGGCAAGGAAGTGGAAATGCCTATTGCCCGTATTGCCCAGTTGGCGCGTGCGGTGGGAATCCACCTGGTAATTGCTACCCAAAGGCCTTCGGTTAATATTATTACAGGTACCATCAAAGCCAACTTCCCGTCACGGCTGGCATTCAGGGTATTGTCGAAGATAGACTCGCGAACCATACTGGATAGCGGCGGTGCTGATCAATTGATAGGCCGCGGGGATATGCTGTTGTCAACAGGCAGCGATTTGATAAGGCTGCAATGCGCATTTGTTGATACGCATGAGGTAGAACGGATATCCGACTTTATAGGCAACCAGCGCGGCTATCCATCAGCCATGTTATTGCCCGAATATGTTGGCGAAGGTGAAAGCAGCAGCTCAAAGGAATATGACCCCGATAACCGCGACCCTATGTTTGAAGAGGCCGCCCGCCTGATTGTGATGCACCAGCAGGGATCAACTTCGCTCATACAGCGTAAAATGAAGCTGGGCTATAACCGCGCCGGCAGGATCATTGATCAGCTGGAAGCCGCAGGCATCGTAGGCCCCTTTGAAGGCAGCAAAGCACGGGAAGTGTTATACCCGGATGAATATAGTTTGGAGCGGCATCTGGAAGTGCTGCAAAAACAAAATAATAATTGAACCGCTGATATTTGTCTGAACCATGATTTATAGGATTTTTAGATTACCATGATTCCTTAAAAACAAATCGACAAAGTATAATATTAAATTTAAACAAATTAAACACCGCAAATCATATAAATCCTGAAATCATGAAAATCATGGTTCAGACAAAGAATCGATAATGAAAAAACTACTTATACTCCCTTTTTTAATGTTAATTACAACCTTTTCATTCGCACAGAAAGGGGCAGAAAAAGATGCAACGGCCAAAGCAATTTTAGATAAGGTTGGCGAGAAATACCGCACCTTTGAGGTGGTAAAAACCGATTTCGATTTCGCACTGGAAAACCCCCAGGCAGGGGTTAAGGAAACCCAAAGCGGTACGCTGATCGCCAAATCAAAAACCAACAAGTTCAGGGTCACTATATTCAGCGCCGGAACATCGGATAAACAGGAAATTGCACAGGAGATCATCAGCGATGGAAAAACCCAATGGACCTACCTTAAAAAGGACAAGGAGGTTCAGGTGAACAATGTTGACAACACCGGAAACGGGCTAAACCCGGCACAGGTATTTACCATTTATGAGCATGGCTATAAATATATTTACAATGGGGACGTTAAAGTTGGCGGCAGAACCTATCAGCAAATAGACCTTACACCCGAAGATATTAATAAACCATTTTTTAAAGTGCGGTTGATGATAGATAAACGAAAAAAGCAGATCTTCAGCGCATTGATATTCGATAAAAACGGCAACAGATATACTTATACACTGCGCAGCTTTGTGCCCAATATTCAGGTGCCGGATAATACATTCTCTTTTGACCCGAAGATGTACAAAGGCGTTGAGGTGGTAGATTTGAGGTAGTGGTCAGTGCTGTCTGCCAGTTCGGAATAGTGGGCATTGATTAACTATCAGAAGAAACATTTTTGTATTGATGTTTTTCGGATAAGCAAGATTCGGCATAGTCAACGATTTTATCATTTTCGAGTTCAACGAGTTTTAACTTTACGGGATGATAATCCAGTGCTGAGGGGACGTCCATTGAAAAATATTGGGGGTTAAGTTTTTCTGATGCGCAGCCCATCGCGTTAAAAACTCCGCGAATTTCATCTATTTCATACCCCTCACCCATCAGAATAACCTGAACAGTTGAATTGCCGGAATGCTGCACCGTTTTGCGGTAAGTTAACACGCCTTCCCGCTGGTTATGCTCGGCCCATACAACGTCACCCATAGCAAGTTTGGGGGCATAAAACGGAATCTTAGCTATTTTATAATAGCCGAATTCCTGATTTACAACTTCCCCAAAAAGGGTTTCGCTGGTTTCCTCATCCAATATATTGCTGTAAAAGCGGAAAAGTATTTTTACTGAATTGTCTTCGGGCATTTATTTGTTTTGAATAATTGTAAACCTTAACAGACTTAGTTTTAAAAACTAAGTCTTTCGGCTATGTTGTCTGAATCAGAATTTTCAGAATTTTCAGAATTTTAGAATTAGCAGAATAAATGCTTGTTAAATTCTGTTAATTCTAAAATTCTGTAAATTCTGATTCAGACAACCTATTCCGCTTTTTTCCGCCGCTCCATTACTTCCCGCCAGGTGGTTAAAATAAAACCATTTTTCTCTAAGAACGCTTTTAGCCTGGGGTCGGTCATTGCCAGCAGGTCGCCTTTGCGTTTTTTGCCGGTATCTGAGATGTATTTAAAATTAGCCGATGGATTGGTGCAGTGCATAATCACCATCGTTAAACCCGGACTTAACCTGCCAATGCTTTCGATATAATGATCGGTGTACCATTTTTGAATATCCTCATCTGATTTATTGTCCACATCGGGCATGTTCCATTCGTAGCTGGAGTTATGCAGATCGTCCAATACAGGTAAGCCATTTTTCCAAAGCATCTCCCCTATTTCTTTAGCCTTATCCAGAGCGGCGGCATCGGGGATCGCCATTCCTTCTTTGTATTTCCCCTGTTTTTTCAGCTCCGCGATGGTAGCCGCTTTGGCCTCATAGCGGTAAAACAAGTCATCCCCGCCGGGAAACATTACCGGGATCTGTTTTTCGATACCCAACTTTAAATATTTTTCCATAAAGGCATCTTTGGCAAACAAAGTGCCCATGTGCGAATCCAGGTGGGTTGGCTTAAAGCCCATGCTCAAGGCGCGGTCAAGCTGCGCCCTCATTTCCTTATCGATTTCATCTGGGGAAGCGTGAAAATAAACAGCCTCCACCGATGGGTACAAACAACCCTGCTTGTCCACCAGGCCTGGCACGGCGGCTTTGCCTGCCAAAGGCCCCCAGCGATAATTATCCCATTCTGACGTAAGCGTTAAATGCAAACCCGCGTCCATATCCGGGTGTTCCTTTATGTATTTTACGATCTCAGGCACCCAGGGACAAGGCATCATTACACTGGTCGAGGTTGATACGCCCTTACCAATGGCCATCTCCACGCCCTCATCCGACTCGTGCGACATCCCTGCATCATCTACATGCAATATCAATACCCTGGCGCCTTTGGGCCAGCCCAGGCGCTCGGCAAAGGTTTTTGTTTGCTGTGCACTTGCGGCAATAGCAAAGCTTATCAGCAGGGTAAAAAGGCTAAATTTTTTCATAATTATTGTATTTTCTTTTCTGTCATCCTGAGTCCCAACCAGGGGCAACCCTGGTTGGGACTCAGGATGACAAATTGGGAATTGTGATGACTAACGGCTACACTACACCCTGATATAAATCTTATTCTTATCCAAAATCTTACCTAAAGTCCAGCATACCAGCATGTAGCAAATGGCAAACAATAATGAGCCGATAGCCCCCGGGGCGATCACCTGGAAGAGCACCTGGTTTATCCAACCGTAGAAAGTTGTGCCATGTACGTTTATCATAAAAAGAATAACCACGAAGAGTTCGGAAAATATATAGATTGGCAGCGGGTTTTTACCAACTGTGGTAAAAAATGAGGTCCAGTTAGCTTTGTTCCATGCTTTTATTTCCACAATATAAATCAGCGCTGAGATCCATACCAGGTCGATACCAACGGTTAGCAATACAAAGGAACTTGTCCATAATTTTTTAGCGATCGGGAACGACATATTCCAGCACAGGGCAAGGAAAATAAACAGGAAACCGTATAACATCAGCTTTGAAATAGTTTCAAAACCTTTGCCTTTTTCCTGTATAAATTTACCGGCGTAGTAGCCAACTATCACATTTACAATTGCAGGCAAAGTGCTTAAAATCCCTTCGGGATCAAAGGCAACCCCTTCGCCATGGTACAGGTGCGCGTCACCCAGCAAAGCCTTGTCAAGGTAAGTACCGGCGTTGGTTAACATGCCATAAGGAGCAGTATTATCTCCGAAAATGAGCAGCAATACCCAATACCCCAGCAACAGCAGGGCGCTGATAACGATTATAGCAGTTTTTGAAGATATAAAATGAATAAGCAGCGAAGCAAACAGGTAACACAGGGCGATGCGCTGTAATACGCCGAATATACGTGTAGTACTGATTGGCGATAATGACCATCCGCCGGCATTATGCTGTACAAACGGAAACCAGTACATAAGGAAACCCAACAAAAAAATAATGGCAGCCCTTTTAAATATCCGCCACAATACAGAACCTGTACCCATACCGATAAATTTCTTTTGTGAAAAGCTCATGGCATTGCCAACTGCGAATAAAAAGGATGGAAAAACCAAATCCGTAGGCGTAAAACCAAACCATGCGGCATGTTCGAGCGGGGGAAAAGGCGCGGCGCCGCTGCCGGGAGTATTTACAATGATCATAAAACAAATGGTCATTCCGCGAAAAACATCCAGCGAAAGAAACCTGTTGGCATTTTGGTCCATTTCAATAAAAGGGTTTAAAAATTGGTTAGGGAAATAAAATACAATATAGCAATAGTAATTAATTGCATCCAAATATAATCTTACGTTCCACATTTACAAAACATCGTAAGAGTTTTTAAAATGTTTTATGAAGTTGGGGTTAGAGATTAGAGGTTAGAGATTGGAGATTAGTTGAAAAGGTACAAATCATAACCTTCAAATTTTCTTACTGAGTTTCGGACTTTTCCGACTTTTCGGACTTAAAAATTTCCTATTTTTGGGCATCAATGCTTACCGTTACCAACCATACGCTCGAAAAGCTGGAAATGCTGCTGAAAACTACCGGTTACCGGGTGCGGTACGAAAAAGGTAATTTTAAAACCGGGGCCTGCCTGCTGCAAAACAGTAAGGTTGTGGTGGTGAATAAGTTTTCGGGACTGGAAAGCAAAATACTGGCGATAAGCGAACTGGCGCGCGATCTTGATATGGATTATAATTTACTGGATGAAAAACAAATGGCTTTTTTACAGCAATTAAAACAAACAAAACTGGAATTTTGACAATCACTTTTTTAGGTACGGGGACTTCGCAGGGTGTGCCTGTTATTGCCTGCAACTGCGAAGTTTGCACTTCGGCAGATACGCGTGACAACCGTTTGCGGACCTCCATAATGGTTGAAGACGAGGGCCAGGTGATTGTTATTGATTCGGGGCCCGATTTCAGGTACCAGATGCTAAGGGCCAAAGTGCAGCGCCTGGACGCTATTGTATTTACCCATGAACATAAGGACCATATTGCCGGCCTTGACGACATACGGGCATTTAATTATAAACAAAAAGGCCCGGTTGACGTGTATGCCGATTTCAGGGTGCAGGCTTCGCTTAAACGGGAGTTCTTTTATATTTTCGAGGAGTTTAAATACCCGGGAATCCCGCAGTTAACCCTGCATACTATCGGGCTTGAGCCGTTTAACATCGGTAAAATAAAATTTACCCCCATTGAGGTGATGCACTACAAATTGCCGGTTTTAGGGTTCAGAATAAATGATTTTACCTACATCACCGATGCAAAAACGGTTTCGGAGGAGGAGAAAGAAAAAATAAAGGGGTCAAAAGTACTTGTGATCAACGCCCTGCAAATGCAAAACCATATTTCACATTTCACCCTGGATGAAGCCATTGCGTTTGCTGAAGAAATGGGTGCCGAAAAAACCTTTTTCACCCATATCAGCCACCGTTTGGGAAAACACGAGGCTATCTCAAAAATGCTTCCTGAAAATATTGAACTGGCCTGGGACGGGCTGAAGCTGAATATCTGAACCACAGATTAAGCTGATTTTTTTGATTGAACAGATTCGCGGGGAGAGAATTAAAAAATTTGGCGCTATAACGCTTTGTATGGGTAAGCAATTCATCGCGATAGCCGTCAGGAATCTATAGAAAACATTGTTATCATGATGATAAAATGTATTTTTTCAGGCCCAACAGAGGCGTAGCCTCGATAAATATTATAGCAACGGATTTTAATCCGTTGAAACGGCAAGGGAAAAAACATCAAGATCCGCCCATTGGCGGACGACCCATATTAATACGACAACTAATAGCGATTAAAAATGAACCGTCCGCCCATTGGCGGACTCTTACTATTTGGTTTCATGTAACAACGGGTTAAAACCCGTTGCTACAAAATGTTTCGAGCCGAAGGCTCTATAATTAAACGCTTACCAATACAAACCGTCATAGAGCCAAAAATTTCCTGTTGGTAAAAATCAGCTCCCGATATAATTACAGCTTCACGAAACTTACCCGTTCAATAGTACCCCTGTAACTTCCTAAATGCCCTTTGTGGCGCACATCAATTTTACCGCGGATAGTAAGGCTTTTGTTATTTAATTGGGTGAACTTACCATCATTGTATTCAAATATACCCTGGCGGGTGCCAACTAAATAAAGGGGGCAGTCCTGACTGAAATTTACCCATAGCGCACGTTCACTGGAATGGCTGACAAACAGGCTGTCGTTTACCAGCGCCGATTCATCTTTTCCTTCCTCATAGGTGCCGTCAACCTCAATATATTTCTGGTCGTAATCTTCTATGTTATCAATTAAGCGGGTAAAACTAACACGCTGAAAACTAACCCCGGTATTGCAGTCACTTTGATATACTTTTTTTTCATTTTTACAGGATTGGAAAACAATAGCAGGTGCCACAATTGCTAAGATTGCAGCTTTATAAACTATGGTAAGAAAATTCTTTTTATAAGTAACTGCCATAAGTAAAAACTGATTAAATATCCGTTACAATGGCTTTTACCATATACCTCCTGCGGAAAATTACCCCTTAGACCATTTGTACATCAAAAAGTTTAATGGGTAATTTAGGAAAAATTAAGCCTTTTTACAATTTAAAAAAGAATATTACATTTAAAACAAATCTTGCTAGTCATGGCTTATCCTGTTTTCAAAATAAGCCATTTTAACATCATTCCTTTCTAATTAAAAGGGAATGTCAGTGTGTCCATCATTCGGTAGTCCACTTACCGCATTGCGCGAAAACGCAGTCTCAAGATGGCTTGGTCTACCAATAACCTCAGACTTAACGCCAGTGACACATTCAAACCCAGCAGCAGGATGGACCTCAGAAATATAGTTTCCTTCA
>JBIOHE010000174.1:0-9054 GCA_044448725.1 Sphingobacteriales bacterium
CTAAAGCCCTCCCTTCCGGGGAGGGTTTGGGTGGGGCTGCAAACATCCCAATTGATTGGGAATTATCCTGCAAAACCAACACCAGCGGCTTTTGCGGATTGTAGCTCACTGATTTAACCAATGGCGACAGCAATATCACGGCGATGACAGTTATCACCAAGGCCCTAAGGGCGAAAAGCCAGTACCGGAATTGTTTACCAAGGTTTACAGGTTGCTTGTATAACAGCCATGCGTATAATAAGCCCAGCGCAAAGCAAGCAGGTACCCACCATCCCGAAACTGTTCCCCAGGTAATTGAAAATAATAGCTGCATATTTTTTTGCGCGAACCTTCACCGCATTAGATGACTTGCAAAATGCGAAAATATTGTGATATGATTGGTAAAAGTTTTATTGCCTAATGTATTACAGCAAATTCAGAAGCTGTCTGAATCAGAATTTTTCACATTTTTGTTTTTTTTCAAATGTGTTCAAGATGGCTGCGCCGTTTACAGAATTTTATAATTTTCAAGATGCCAGTGGATCGAATTCTGTTAATTCTACAATTCTGTAAATTCTGATTCAGATAAACACTTCCGAAATCGAAATTCCGAAATCCGAAATCTCTCTATAACATTCCCCCATCCACAGGTATAACCTGTCCGGTAATATACGATGCCATATCCGATGCCAGGAAAACGCAGCAATTAGCTACATCTTCGGTTGAGCCGCCGCGTTTTAGCGGGATGGCCTGTGACCAGCCTTCAACCACTTTAGGATCGAGTACTTCGGTCATTTCGGTTTTGATAAAGCCCGGCGCTACCACATTGGTGCGGATATTACGCGAACCAAGTTCTTTTGCTATTGATTTTGAAAAACCGATAATGCCTGCTTTTGAAGCCGCATAATTGGCCTGGCCGGCATTGCCCTGCACCCCGACTACCGAACTCATATTAATGAAAACACCGTTACGGTTCTTCATCATTATTTTTGAAGCGGCTTTGGTTACATTGAATACAGATTTCAGGTTCACATCCAAAACCTCGTCCCAGTTTTCTTCGGTCATGCGCATCAGCAGGCCGTCTTTGGTGATACCAGCATTGTTAACCACAATTTGCAGGGTGCCAAAATCGGTCACAATATCGTTGATCAGCTTTTCTGCTTCATCAAATTTGGAGGCATCGGAACGGTAACCTTTTACTTTTGTTCCAAACTTTTGCAGTTCCTGCTCCAAGGCCAGGCCTTTTTCAACCGACGATAAATAGGTAAAAGCCACATTAGCGCCATGCTCTGCAAATTTTTCGGCGATCTTGCGACCTATGCCTTTCGACGCGCCGGTGATCAGCGCGGTTTTTCCTTCTAATAGCTTCATTTTTTATAATGTAATTCCGGGTTGCGAAGATAGGGATTTTAGTCCGAAAGTCGGAAAGATGGTGAAGCCGGAAACCAAAAGATTTCTATTCATTGTTTATGGTTGGTTATGCATACCTGACGTAGTTTTCCAGCATGACAGGTTTACGTCGTTGTGCAAAAACACCGGAGTATGCTAATAAGTATCCGGGTTCACATTTTTTCTGATCCAAACTGCGCCATCCGGTTTTAGTTCCAGCAAATCTATCGGCTCACCTACGGCCGAGGGTTGCATTTTTGCTTCTATCTTTACCAGTCCCTCCACATACAATTCAGGGGCCTGTTCCATAATTTCCCATGACGGCAGGTCCTCAGGTTTAGCATTTGTGATGTCCCTTGACATGCCGATTACGGTAAGATCAAAAATACGGTGGATACGGTAGGTGGTTACAACCCCGCCTTTTTTATCCTGGTGAACAAAAAACTCAACATTAACCACATTGGCCACTCCCTTGTGAAAACCAAAAAAGCTTACATCAGCCAGTCCGTTTTTCAGGAAATGTTTAAACATTTCCGGGTAAACCAATTTCGCATCAACCATCAGTTGTTTGTAACGAACGGTCATAGCAGTTCCGAAACATTTGAGTGCAGTGTCGATATTAGCATTTTGCTGCAATGCAGTAGTAGCAGACTGTAACAGGGCTCCGTCGTCAAATCCCGAGATCGCAAAATAATTGCTTCCCACATTGTGGATCTTGCAAACGGATTCAAATTTATTGCCATTATCCTCACCAAATAAAAATGTCCGCCGACTGTCTGCCGCCACGTAAATGTGCCCGTTCCCGGCAATATAAATGGCAATGCAGGTTGAAAAGCAATTCAGCGTGCATAGAATTAAAAAACCGGTGACGATTAATTTATTCATCTAAACTTTACATAAAGTTAATGAATAAACAACGTTACAATAACAAAAAAATATTATAAATATTTTTTATAAACAAGGTGGGAAACCGGGTAATTATGAATCAGTCCGATGGGCTACACCCATCGCAGGCATATTTCGCCCTTTCAGGGCTGTATAGATTTCCTGACCCTGAAAGGGCGGTATATCAACCATGTATATTTACCGCCCTTGGTGGTGTTTTCACCAACAAGTACCGATATCTCAGAATTAAAGATATTTTTTAACTTAGCGCTTTGGCTGACATAAATTTTGATTACCATCCCCAATTTTTTACCGCAACAATCCTGGAATGGAAACATTTTCTGAAAGAAGATGAATTTAAAGACATAATTATCAAGAGCCTTCAGTTTTTAGTAAACGAAAAAAGTGTTGTCGTTTATGCTTTCGTAATAATGCCTAATCACATTCATTTAATATGGCAGATTCAGGATGGTTTTAAAAGGGATAAGATTCAATTACGTTTCCTGCGGTTTACTGCCCAGCAAATGAAATTCAAACTGTTGTAAACTAATAAATCATACCTTGAACATTTTAGGGTTGATGCTAAGGATAGGGAATATCAATTTTGGGAAAGGAACGCATTAAGCATTGATTTATGGAGCGGGGAGGTATTTATACAAAAACTTGAATATATACATAACAACCCTCTGCAGGAAAAATGGCGCCTGGCTGAGCTCCCGGAAGATTACAGATACTCATCTGCCAAATTTCATGAAACGGGGCATGATGAGTTTGGAATCCTCACCTCCTGTTAGCGGTCCAATTTGTTGGTGAAAACACCAACAAAGGCGGGAGACTGCGAGAAAAAGTCACGAAACGAATTAAAGCAAACAAAAACAGCAAGTTTTGAAAAATGTCATAAAAATGCCGCTTGTAAACCGTTGTAAGTGACATTGCATAAAATGTAATTTTACCTGATAACCTTAAATAAATTATTATGAATGAAATCGGAGGAAAAGTCAAAGACCTAAGAAAGAAAAAAGGACTGTCACAAGAAGAATTAGCTGAATTAGCATCCGTTAATTTAAGAACAATTCAACGAATTGAGAATAATGAGAGTGAACCTCGTGGACATACCCTAAATCAGATTTGTAAGGCTCTTGGCGTAAAAGCGGAGGAAATCTTAGATTATGGTAAACTGACTGATAATAATTATCTAATTTTTTTCCAACTTTCGGTTATGCTTTGTTTGGTGTTTCCTCTTGGGAATATAGTTCTACCAATGATTTTGTGGACTATGAAAAAAGACAAAATAACTGGCCTAAATGAAGCTGGAATAAATCTAATAAATTATCAGATTATTTGGACAGCTTTTTTGTTTATGACTATGATTTGCTATGTTTTTTCTGGTGGTTTTAGTATTTTTTTACTCATGTTCATAGTCCTGTTTCTGTTGAATATTATTCTTCCGCTTTATTTTGCTTTTAAAATAAATAATGGAGAAACAGGGAAAGAGTATCCTACAATAATAAAACTAATAAAATAGCTGATGATAATTTTATAGTGATATTTCCGCCCTTGTTGGTGTTTTCACCAACAAGTACCAATATCTCAGGATTAAAGGTATTTTTCTCCGCCCTTACTGGTGTTTTTTTTTGCCCTTGCTCGTGTTTTCACCTCAGGTGTTCGGAAGACCTATAATTGGTGTATTTGTCGTTCTGAACGCAGTGAAGAATCTTCTAAAAGCGACCTGTCCGCTTTGCTTTTAAAGCGTAGAAGATCCTTCGCTATCGCCCAGGATGACAAATCGTTATGTGCATTTAAATTTTCCGAACACTGGTGGTGATAATACCAACAAAGGCGGCATACTCCTCCTTCAACTCCTCCAAACACCCGGCGCACATACAACCCTCATAGTTCTCGCTTATATACTGCACCTCGTTCAAATTCAATTGCACTTTGCTGCACTGGCATTTGGTAAAGGCATTTGCCTTGCACTCCATGCTTTTGCCGCAACGTTCACACCGGATTATTTCGTGTTTGGTCATGATGAAGTCCATAGTCAATGGACCATGGTCGATGGTTTGATTATTCAAATTTAGATCATTTCCGCCAATATAAATAAAAAGACCATAGTCATTTTCAAGATAGTGTTCCTGAATTTAACTATGGTCTATCGTCCATGGACCATGGACTTAAAAATTTATGCAGAGCAAGTCACACATCCCTCTTCCATTGAACAGGTTGGACCGGCCGGTATTTCATCAGCAATCTGGTCAACCAGTTCAGGAATTACAGGGTCCATGTTTTTGCCGCCCTGGTTTTCAACGGTGAATTTAACCGCCTGCGATGCTGCCTGTGTGCGCAGGTAATACATACCTGTTTTAAGGCCTTTCTTCCATGCATAAAAGTGCATCGAAGTAAGCTTGGAAGCATTCGGCGAGTTAATAAACAGGTTTAATGATTGCGACTGGCAGATATAAGCGCCCCTGTCGGCAGCCATATCGATGATGTTACGCATCTTGATCTCCCAAACGGTTTTGTACAGGTCTTTAATCTCCTGCGGGATCTCAGCAATATCCTGAATGGAACCGTTCGCGGTGATGATCTTATCTTTCATGCTGGTGTCCCACAGGCCGCGGTTCACCAAATCACGCAGCAGGTATTTGTTTACGATGATAAACTCACCGCTCAATACCCTGCGGGTGTATATATTTGAGGTATAAGGCTCAAAACACTCGTTATTGCCCAATATTTGCGAGGTGGAAGCGGTTGGCATAGGCGCAACCAGTAATGAGTTACGCACGCCATGGTTCATTACATCCAGCCTAAGGTTTTCCCAATCCCAGCGACCACTGTCCGGTTTTACATCCCAAAGGTCGAACTGGAACTTACCCTGTGATAATGGCGAGCCTTTAAACGTCTCGTAAGGACCTTCTTTAATAGCAAGGTCTTTTGAGGCCGTCATTGCGGCAAAGTAGATGGTTTCAAATATCTCCTTGTTTAGTTGCTTAGCCCCTTCGCTTTCAAAAGGCAGGCGTAACTGGATAAATGCGTCTGCCAGTCCCTGCACGCCCAAACCAATAGGACGGTGCCTTAGATTGGAGTATTCCGCCTCTTTAACCGGGTAGTAGTTATTATCGATGATCTTATTCAGGTTGAGGGTTGCCTGGTAAGTTACCTCGTACAATTTATCATGATCAAAAACGCCTTCCCTTATATAGCGCGGCAGGGCCAGCGAAGCGAGGTTACAAACCGCAACCTCATCAGCCGAAGTATATTCAATAATTTCGGTACAAAGGTTCGAGCTTTTTATGGTACCCAAATTTTGCTGGTTCGATTTACCGTTGGCCGCATCCTTGTATAACAGGTAAGGTGTTCCGGTTTCTACCTGGGCATCCAGTATGGCAAACCAAAGTTCCTGCGCTTTTACCACTTTGCGGGCGCGGCCCTCAGCTTCATATTTAGCATAAAGAGCTTCAAATTCTTTACCCCAGCAATCGGCCAGTCCGGGCGCCTCATGCGGACAGAACAAGCTCCAGTCCTCATTTGCTTCCACGCGCTGCATAAACAGGTCCGATACCCAAAGTGCATAAAACAGGTCGCGGGCGCGCATTTCTTCCTTACCGTGGTTCTTGCGCAGGTCTAAAAATTCAAACACATCTGCATGCCACGGCTCAAGGTATATGGCAAAGGCCCCTTTACGCTTGCCGCCGCCCTGGTCAACGTAACGCGCGGTGTCATTAAATACCCTTAGCATCGGGATGATGCCGTTGCTGGTGCCATTGGTGCCGCTGATGTAAGACCCTGTAGCCCTTACATTGTGGATGCTTAAACCAATGCCGCCGGCACTTTGCGATATTTTGGCCGTTTGTTTCAGCGTATCATAAATACCTTCGATACTGTCATCCTTCATGGTTAGTAAAAAGCAGGAAGACATCTGAGGTTTCGGCGTACCGGCATTGAAAAGTGTCGGTGTAGCATGGGTAAACCAACGCTCGCTCATTAAATTATAGGTTTTAATGGCGCTTTCCACATCTTCTTTATGTATGCCGATGGATACCCGCATAAACAAATGCTGCGGGCGTTCGGCTATCTTGCCGTCAAGTTTCAGCAGGTACGATTTTTCGAGGGTTTTAAAACCGAAGTAGTCGAAACCAAAATCACGGTCGTATATAATGGTACTGTCTAACAGTTCGGCGTTTGTTTCAATAATGTCCCAAACGTCATCGGCCAGCAGAGATGCATTCTTTCCGTTTTTCGGATCTATATATTCATGCAGCCTGCGCATCGTTTCGGAAAACGATTTGGTGGTGTTTTTATGCAGGTTTGATACTGCTATGCGCGAGGCAAGCAAAGCATAATCAGGGTGTTTTGTTGTCAGCGATGCCGCAGTTTCGGCAGCGAGGTTATCCAGTTCGGAGGTAGTTACCCCGTCAAATAAACCTTCAATTACCTTTTTGGCAACGTCTATCGGGTCAACCAAAGCAGGATTTAAACCATAGCATAGTTTCTCTATCCGTGCGGTAATTTTGTCAAATTTTACCGTTTCTTTTTTTCCGTCTCTCTTTATTACGAACATTTTGCCCCCTGTTTTACTATTAATTTTTTATTGTACTTTTACTTTTTGCCTCACCCTGCCCTCTCCAAAGGAGAGGGTTCCAACTGCGCTCTTTCTTAAAGCCCTCTCCTTTGGAGAGGGTTGGGTGAGGCCCTAAAAATCTTCGTCTAATGAAAAAGATTTACTTTCCTGGCTGTTTAACACGCCACTCTTTTGGTAGTCCCCTACCCTTTTTTCAAAGAAATTTGTTTTACCCTGCAGGCTTATCATCTCCATAAAATCAAACGGATTTGAAGCGCCATATACTTTATCATAACCCAGTTCGCCCAGCCATCTGTCGGCCACAAACTCGATATACTGGCTCATCAATTTGGCGTTCATCCCAATCAGGTTCACCGGCAGGGCATCCAGAATAAATTCCTTTTCTATTTCAACCGCATCGGTTATAATAGCAGTAACAGCTTCATTCGAAAGTTTGTTTTCCAGCATTTTATACAGCAGGCAGGCGAACTCGCAATGCATGCCCTCATCGCGGGAGATCAGCTCATTGCTAAAGGTTAATCCTGGCATCAGGCCGCGTTTTTTCAGCCAGAAGATAGAGCAAAAACTACCCGAGAAAAATATGCCTTCAACAGCTGCAAAAGCAACCAGGCGCTCGGCAAACGTTCCGTTGTTGATCCAGCGTAATGCCCACTGCGCTTTTTTACCTACGCAGGGCACCGTATCTATCGCGTGAAAAAGGCGGTCCTTTTCGGCCGGGTCTTTAATATAAGTGTCTATCAGCAGCGCATAAGTTTCAGAGTGGATATTCTCCATCATAATCTGGAACCCGTAAAAACAACGTGCTTCAGGCAACTGAACCTCCTTCATAAAATTTACGGCAAGGTTTTCATTAACAATCCCATCGCTTGCCGCAAAAAAAGCCAGCACGTGCGACACGAAGTGTTTTTCGCCCGGATTCATATTTTCCCAATGCTTCAAATCATCACTAAGGTCAATCTCTTCGGCAGTCCAGAAACTTGCTTCGCACTTTTTGTACATCTCCCAAATTGCGGGATACTTAATAGGAAGCAATACAAAGCGTTCTTTGTTCTCCCTTAATAATAACTCGGTTTCCTGTTCCATTTGCTGCTTTAATTTACACAAGCCTTTTTTGCTGTCCTTTGAGTTTTTACCCGTATCCGGCTGGCAGATACCTATCCCTAAGCGTTAGTTTTTTTTTATATAATAAAATCTTATGAACCTAAAACTTTAATATCCTGCTCACCAATCTCTTCCAAGCCAATTTATCACTTTATCCCGCCGCCATGAATGACGACGGTTCCCTTTCTTCAATACAGTTCCGGGGGTACCGGAAACCGCCAAATAACGTCGTTAGAACTTATATCAAATATAAGAGATGCCCCTTTACGGTGTTAGTTTAAGTTTTAAACATCGCCTATAAGTTATACACAATCAGCCTTGTACATTAACACTGAACAGATTAACCTTGTTTTGGCGCCTGTGTTCCGGGGCCATTGTTAATATTGGGTTAATAACTTTTTAACGTTAAAATCAGTTAAAAAACAGGGCAAAAATGGCGATTAAACAACAGGAACGAACTTCATGGATACCGAATTCACGCAATGACGCACATTCTTCGGTGTTAAATACTCGCCCTCAAAAACATGCCCCAAATGCGCGCCGCAGTTGGCGCAAACGATCTCAACCCGCCGTCCGTCGGCATCCGGCACCCGTTTTACTGCACCTTCGATCTCATCGTCAAAACTCGGCCAGCCGCAATGCGATTCAAATTTCGATTCGGAAGTATATAAAGGTGTATCGCATCTTTTGCATACATATAAGCCCGCCGCTTTATTGCCTAATAACGAACCGGTAAACGGCCTTTCAGTTCCTTTGTGTAGTATTACCCTTTCTTCGTCGGGTGTGAGATCGTTGTATTTCATTGCTAATTATCGAATTATTGATTGAGTGAATTATTGATTTCACGCTTATTAAATATACGACAAATAGGTGGGTTAATTTGTTTTTGGAGGTGATATTGACATTGATTTGACTATAAAAACAACGATTGTCATCCTGAGCGCGAGCGAAGGATCTTCTACGCCCTGCTTATTGCCGACTTGTCGCTTTTAGAAGATCCTTCAAGCGTTTATAATGACGCCTTTGTAAGACACTCATAGTCAAGCTGCTTTTTGAATATTATATCCATACTTAGCTAACTCCTTCTGTAGTCGTGCGATTTTTTTCGCCTCCTGAAC
>JBIOHE010000175.1:0-9033 GCA_044448725.1 Sphingobacteriales bacterium
AAATCCGAAATCCGAAATCCAAATAACTATCTTTGCCACCGATGAGCAAAACAGTAGTTCCCTATAACGACGACCAGGGCACCAAAAAGGAGCAGGTGGCCGATATGTTTAACAATATTTCAAAGACCTACGATTTTTTAAACCATTTTTTATCGCTTGGGATTGATATTATATGGCGTAAAAAAGCCATCAATGAACTGAAAAAGGATAAGCCAAAATTAATACTGGATGTAGCTACCGGCACGGGCGATTTTGCTTTTGAGGCGCTGTCGATCCTTGAGCCCGAAAAAATCACCGGGGTTGATATTTCGCAGGGGATGCTTGATATCGCGCAGCAAAAGATCATAAAACGGGGACTGGGTGATAAGTTCGAGGTAAAACTTGGTGATTCTGAGAAATTGCCCTTTGATGCAGATGCATTCGATGCGGTAACGGTTGCTTATGGCGTGCGTAATTTCGAGAACCTTGAATTGGGGCTTGCGGATATTCACCGGGTACTCAGAACAGGCGGCAAAGCCGTGGTGCTTGAATTTTCAAAACCAAAGGTTTTTCCTGTTAAACAGCTGTATAAGTTCTATTTTAATTATATTACCCCCGGAATTGGTAAATTATTTTCAAAAGATGCGAGGGCTTACACCTACCTGCCCGAATCTGTGGCTGCTTTCCCTGATGGGGAAACATTTACGGCCCTGATGGATAAAGTAGGTTTTAAAAATACCAAATGCCGGCCTTTAGCGTTTGGTATCTGTTCCATTTATACAGGTGTTAAATGAGTAAAAACTGGTACCTTACCATTATTTTATTGTTTTTATGCAGTAATTTATTGCTTGCACAGGTGCCACCTGCCTGGGGTGGCGGGGCCGACCAAAATGACCTGAGTTTTGGTTTTTCGTTCACCTACATTACCAGTAACTTTAAAATAGATAAAAAGCCCGGCTGGCGCAACCCGTATTTCGATCCCGGTGTAAACAGGTACATTACCGATTCGCTAAGCAGTATAAGTTCAAATCCATTACCGGGGTTTGCTATTGGTTTTATTACCCGTTACAGGATAACGGACCACCTGGAAGCAAGGGTTACCCCGGCATTGGTTTTTGCCGACCGCTCGCTGACCTATACTTATCCGACGGCATCGGCAGATGTTACCAAGTCGATACAGACAACAACAGTTGACTTTCCCATGTCCTTAAAGCTAAAATCAGACCGTATTGACAATTTTAGGGCCTATTTAATGGGAGGGCTTAAATATTCTGTCGCCATAGGAAAAGGCAATAATAACACGGCTGACCTGAATCCGCTTGATCAGATACCGAAAAATGCCGGAGGCTTTGGATCTTATGAAGTTGGGCTGGGTTTTGATATTTATTTTGAATTTTTTAAGCTTTCACCTGAAATAAAATTGTCGAATTCAATCGGCAATGTGCTGGTAAGCGGCGATAATCCTTACTCAGCGCCAATCAACAAACTGACTTTGCATACGATATCTTTTAGTTTGATTTTTGAATAACCGTGCACATCCTCATCGATTATTCAAATGAAAAAACATAATTTCGCTTCGATTTAAATTAACAATGAATAAAATTGCATTAATAACCGGGGCGACTTCGGGCATAGGTGAGGCTTGCGCCTATTTATTTGCCCGTGAGCAATATAACCTGGTACTTACCGGCAGAAGGACAGACCGGCTTGAAAAACTTGCAAAGGCATTAAATGCCGGCTATAACGTTGATGTTATAATATCTTCTTTTGATGTAAGGGACCGCGAACAGGTGATAAGTAACCTTGAAGGGCTGCCCGAAAAATGGAAAAAAGTTAACGTGCTGGTGAACAATGCCGGTTTAAGCCAGGGGCTGGACCCTATACAAAACGGCAGCCCTGATGACTGGGAAACCATGATAGATACCAATATCAAAGGCCTGCTTTATGTAAGTAAAGTGGTATCAAACTGGATGATAAATAGTAGATTTGGACATATTATCAATATAGGCTCTATTGCAGGAAAAGAAGTATATCCAAATGGAAATGTATATTGCGCAACAAAAGCAGCGGTTGACGCCCTGAATAAAGCCATGCGGATAGACCTGGTGCAATACGGTATAAAAGTAACCGGCGTTCACCCGGGGGCGGTAGAAACAGAATTTTCGGAAGTGCGCTTTAAGGGTGATAGGGAAAGGGCAAAAAAGGTTTATGAAGGATTTGAACCTTTGGTCGCTGCGGATATAGCTGAAACGATATGGTTTGCCGTATCGCGCCCGGCACACGTTAATATTAACGATATGGTTGTTATGCCAACAGCGCAGGCGGCTGCTACCATAATTAACAGGAAGTAGGGGGGAAGTCCGAAAGTCCGGAAGAGGATAGGAGCAGATAAGAACATTAAATATAAGATAAAACAAATCCGGACTTTCGGACTTCTCCGACTTTCGGATTATAAATCAATAATTCACTAATTCAACAATTCAATAATTAAAAGCATGTCACTCATTACACAGGTAGATCAGGACATCAAGCAGGCAATGCTGGCCAAACAGCCGGAGCGCTTGAGGGGGCTCCGGGCCATAAAATCGGCCTTGCTTTTGGCAAGGACCGAAAAAGGCGCCGCAGAAGAGCTGACCGCAGAGGCCGAAATTAAGGTGCTGCAAAAATTGATAAAGCAGCGGAAGGAATCGGCAGAGATTTACAAAACGCAAAACAGGGACGATTTGTACCAGATAGAAATGGAAGAGATGAAGGTTATTGAGCCTTATTTGCCGCAGCAGATGACCCGTTTTGAAATTGAAGGTTATATACAGGAGCTTATTACCCGCCTTGGGGCAACCTCGGTAAACGAAATGGGAAAGGTAATGGGTATTGCCAGCAAAGAATTAGCCGGGCAGGCAGATGGCAAAACTATATCTGAAGTGGTAAGGCAGTTGCTGGGATAGTGTGGTGAGTAGTGAGTAGTGAATGGTGAGTTTTTAATTACGGGTGCAATTGGCGTTCAATATTGCTTTAAATTCACCACTTACCACTGACAATTCACCACTTACCACTGACAATTCACTACTCACCAATTAAACTAAAATAATTGTTGCAACTCAAGTTCAATAAACTATTTTTATAGCGGGATATTTAATTTTTTAATGCGGCTGGTATCGGTTCATTTTTTACAATTTAATTTTTAAAATTTATATGGATTTCGTGCTTAAAGAAGAACACGGTTTTAGTTATATCGATGAGGGCGAAGGCGAGGTTTTGTTATTATTACACGGCTTAATGGGTGCATTAAGTAACTGGGATAAAGTAATAGAAGAATTTAAATCAGAGTACAGGGTAATTATACCGATATTGCCTATTTATGATTTGCCGCTATTAACAACAGGTGTAAAAACATTGGCTAAATTTGTTAATAAATTTGTCAGGTATAAAAAATTAACAGACATAACCATACTTGGCAATTCATTGGGCGGGCATGTGGCTTTAATTTATGTGCTGGCACATCCGGAAGGTGTAAAATCATTGGTGCTTACCGGCAGTTCGGGCTTGTACGAAAATGCTTTTGGCGGTTCCTTCCCGCGGCGCGGGAGTTATGATTTTGTAAAGGAAAAAGTTGAATACACTTTTTATGATCCGAATACTGCCACAAAAGAACTTGTTGATGATGTTTACCGGATTGTTAATGACCGGCATAGTGTGATCAGGATATTGTCGATGGCTAAATCAGCAATACGGCATAATATGAATAAGGATCTGCAAAACATTCATATACCTGTTGCGTTAATATGGGGAAAGGATGACAAAATTACACCGCCGGAAGTAGCGGTTGAGTTTCACAAAGAACTGCCCGACTCCGAGCTGCATTGGATTGACCATTGCGGGCATGCGCCAATGATGGAGCAACCCGAAGAATTTAACAGGGCATTAAAAGGTTTTTTAGATAAATTAAAAGTAAAAGAAAAAGTATAAGATGCTTGCAATTGAACTGATAACTGAAGCGATTCCGCCGGTAAACACCTCTGATACTATTCAGAAGGTGGTTGACCGTATGATAGAGTTTCGCGTAAGGCATCTTCCAATTGTAAATGAAGATCAGTTTTTGGGTTTGCTGGCCGAGGATGACCTCGCAGGCGAGCCTGATAACCAAACCCAGATAGGCTCCCTGGCGCTTTCGCTGGTTAACCCTTATGTGCTGGAAGATCAGCATGTCTATGATGTGATCCGCCTGTTTTATGAAAGCAAATTAACAGTGGTGCCGGTGCTTGATGCAAAAAAAAATTACCTGGGTTTAATTTCTATCAATGCACTTACCGGGTATTTTGCCAGCCTTACCTCTGTTGAACAGCCGGGAGGGATTATTGTACTCGAAATTAACAATAAAAATAATTCACTGGCCCACATGGCGCAGATCGTGGAATCGGACAATGCACAGGTGCTGAGTTCTTACGTGCAGTCGTACCCCGATTCTACCCGTATGGAAGTAACCCTTAAAGTAAACAAAACGGATATTTCGGCGATGATCGCAACATTTTTGCGGTATGAATATACTATAAAAGCTACCTTTAACCATAGCGACGACAATGACAATTCACGGGAACGGTATGATTCACTGATGAATTACTTAAATGTTTGAGTGGTTAATTAGTTCACTGGTTCATTTGTTCATTGGTATTGCGTGGATAATAATGACAAATTTTAAATTCCTATTACTTCATCAGGTTTGTTATCAGCTAAACCAAGAAACCAGTGCACAAATGAACTAATAAACCAGTGAACTAATGAACAAACGATGAAGATAGCAGTTTACGGCAGGCAGTTTAACGATCCGGTTGTATTTCCATACATCAGGCAGGTATTTGATAACCTTAGCGACCATGGTGTGGAGATATATGTTCACCGGCAGCTGCATGATTTTTTACCGGATGAGGTTAAATCCATTTCTTACAGTGTACTTGAGCCGGGCGATCAGATCAAAGGGTTTATCGACCTTTTTATAACCCTCGGGGGCGATGGCACCCTGCTTGATATGGTTACCTTTATCCGAGATTCGGGCATACCTGTAATTGGTATTAACTTTGGCCGGCTTGGTTTTTTGGCCAGCATAAATAAAAACGATATCGCCGCGGCCATTAAGGCGGTGGTAAACAAACAATTTACGATTGATAGCAGGGAACTGATCAGCATAAACTCCGAACTGGGGATATTCGGCAAAGACAATTTTGCCCTTAACGACATCACAATTCATAAACGGGATGATGCTGCAATGATCACCACCCACGTTTTTTTAGACGGCGAGTTCTTAAATTCCTATTGGGGCGATGGCATTATCATATCAACAGCAACCGGTTCCACGGCCTATTCGCTAAGTTGTGGCGGGCCTATTATTTTCCCGCAGTCGAACAGTTTGGTTTTAACGCCGGTATCGCCGCATAATCTTAATGTAAGGCCTATCGTATTGCCCGATAGCTGTACGCTTTCGTTTGATGTGGAAACCCGGAGCGCAAACTACCTGGTGTCCTGCGATTCGCGCACGGCAGTAATGGACAAAACAACCCGTTTTAAGGTGAACAAGGCCGGATTTCAGTTAAATCTGATACGTTTGAATAATGAAAGTTATTTATCAACGTTAAGAAACAAACTTTTATGGGGGCTTGACGCCCGTAATTACTAAATTTGACTGATGCCTAAATTTATACTAATTGTATTTTTAATTTTTATCTCATTTAGTTTAAAGGCCCAAACCTGGGAATTAGGCGGTGGTGTTGGCGGCGCAGGTTATATGGGCGACCTTAATGCCAATAACCCCCTTAAAGTTAGCGGCCCCTCCATCGGCGGATTTGTGGCAAGAAATTTCGACGGTTATTTTTCGGCAAAACTGAGTTATAACTTTGGCATTATCAGCGCCGCCGACAGTAACTCAGGCAGTCAGCAGTTCCGCGCCCGCAATTTGAGTTTTACCACCACCCTGTCTGAAGTAAGCGTGATTGGTGAGTTTAATTTTATGAAATATATCCCCGAAATCGGGTTGAATAAATTTAGCCCTTATATATTTTTCGGCTTTGCTGCGGTAAACTATAATCCGACAACGGTATATAACGGAGTAAAATACAATTTAAGAGCGCTTGAAACCGAAGGCCAAAAAAAGCCTTACGCAACAACTGCGTTCTCATTTCCTTATGGCGCCGGGTTTAAGTATAATATTTTCGGCGCGTTTACCCTTGGCTGCGAAATTGGCTACCGAAACCCCAATACCGATTATCTTGATGATGTAGCCGGCGTTTACCCGGCCAAAAACAAATTGCAAAGCCCGCTTGCCCAGGCGTTGTCTGACCGCTCGGGCGAAAAAACAGGGGTTTATATAGGCTCCCCCGGCACACAAAGAGGCGACGGTAACCCAAGGGATACTTATTTTTTCACACAGATAACGCTTTCTTTTACTTTTCTTACACAGAAGTGCTATTTTCAGTAGGTGGTTTTGTTGAAGGGGGGATGATTTTTAATTGCACAACGGCGGGAGCCACCCTTGTTGTCGCTCCTGATGAACGTGCGGCGCCATGCTATACGACGCTCCTAATGAACATACGGCAACGTCCAATAGGGGCGACCACAAGGGTAGGTCCTCGGGGGCGCCCACAAGGGACGCCCCTACGGTGATCTCCACAATTGCAGCAACTGGTAAACATGGGGCGATGAGATCGCGATTTTAACGGATAACGATGATTAAACATAACGGCATTGAAATTTAAATGGTAGGGGCTACCCTTGTGGTTGCCCCCGAGGACCATCCTGTGTCATAGGAACCTGTCACCCAAATGAAATGTGCCCCCCGCCGTAAGTGCAGTTATAAAGCCCCCCTGGTTTTCAATAAAATCCCCCCGGCATACCCCTGATAATTTCGCCAAATTTTGGTATATTTGAGCAAACCCCAGGGATCTTCGGTTATTGTTCGTCAGTAGCCCGAAAAAAATAAGCATCCATTTTTCTCAAACAAATTCTGTTTTTCTTTGACATGTTATTGATAATTATCTGAAATTCAATGTTTTGACTTGTTTAACCCTGTTTTTTCCTTGCAGGCTAAACCCATTTAGCCTGCGAAATGTCCGAAATTACGAGGAGCTAAACGCATTTAGCCCCTCAAACCGAAAAAATTACGATAACCTAAACGCATTTAGCCCCTCAAATGGTACGAAATTACGAGGGCCAAAACGCATTTAGCCCCTCGTTATTTGAGAAATTGCCAGTTTTTCGTATCAGGCCTGTGTAAATATTCCTGCATCGGTAAAAATAACGGCGAATTTTCGGTCTCAATCTTTTCAATAATTTATTGCATCATTGTTGCAATAACTACCTAAAACAAGCGTTTAAAAATAATCAGCGGCAGTACTGCTGAGCGTTCCCAATTATTAACCTTAAACTTCGAAATCATGGCTGAATTAAACCCTTCAAACCGGAAATCAGGCGGCAGGCGTACCTCACGCAACATGCCTGTGCGCGTTGACCTTACTGCAATGGTCGATCTTGCTTTTTTACTGATCACTTTTTTCATGCTGACCACTTCGCTTACAAAACCCAGGGTAATGCCTGTTGTTATGCCGGCCGATGGCCCGTCCGGCGGGGTTCCCGAAACCCGGACTATGACTATTTGCCTGGGAAAGAACAATAAGGTCGTATGGTATCTGGGGCTTTTGAACAAACCTTTAATAACGCCCACGCAAACAGGTTTCGGCAGGGAACTGGCGACTGCCATCAGTGAAACAGGTAAACAGATCAGCAAATCATCGGGCAAGGGGATGATCGTAGTCCTTAAACCATCGGACCATTCCGTTTACGCCAACCTGGTTGAAACTATTGACGATCTGAATAACGCACAGGTACCAACCTATGCCATCGCCAAAATCTCACCGGACGATATCGGGTTGCTCAAACAAAAGGGGGTTTATTAGTCAGTGGAGTCCGAAAGTCGGGAAAGTCCGCGAGTCCGAAAGTCTGAAATATGCAAAATTCTTTCTTACGGACTTTCGGACTTTTCTGACTTTCGGACTATAGAAATACTTTTCTGTCAGCATACTAAAAAAAGTACAATTAAGTTTTACCTTTGTCCCCTGAAAAAATCAGGCGAATTGAAGCAAATTTGTGTAAAAACCGGTTTGTTTTAATAATTTATGTATTTATAGTGCCGGTTATGGCGTTAAATGAATACTGAATTTTTGTTGGTGACCCCTTATGCAGGTCATTAAACAATGACCTGATGAACTAATGATAGATATAATGGGATATAAGGATCAAATAGATTTGTCGAAACTACCAAAACACATCGCTGTCATAATGGACGGTAATGGGCGCTGGGCAAAAGGTAAAGGCAAAATGAGGATATTTGGTCACCATAACGGTGTGCTTTCGGTAAGGGATGTTGTTGAAGGCGCTGTTGACCTGGATTTAAAGTATCTCACGTTATACACGTTTTCAGTAGAAAACTGGAACAGGCCAAAACTGGAAGTAATGGCTATTATGGAACTGATGGTTAGCACAATTCATAAAGAGATTTCAAACTTTATGAAAAAAAATGTGCGGTTAAATGCTATCGGTGATCTGGATCTGCTGCCAAAAAAATGCTATGACGAGTTGATGAACGCCATTGACCAAACTTCGGGTAACACAGGCCTTGTGCTGACGCTTGCCCTGAGTTACAGTTCGCGGCGGGAGATTTTGCACGCGGTAAAAAACATTGCACGCCAGGTTCAGGAAGGGAAATTAAAAGTTGAAGATATTAATGAAGAAATTTTTGAAGAAAATTTATTTACAAAAGGTATGCCCAACCCTGAATTATTGATCAGGACGAGCGGCGAATTTCGTATCAGCAACTACCTGCTTTGGCAAATTGCGTATGCTGAATTGTACTTCACTTCAAAATTATGGCCCGACTTTCGGAAGGAAGATTTGTTTGAAGCGATACTTGATTATCAGAAACGCGAACGTCGTTTTGGTATGACAAGTGAGCAGGTCAACTAAATTTTTACTTTTAACACTTTTTAACAACTGTATAAATTATTTTTAGCC
>JBIOHE010000176.1:0-8990 GCA_044448725.1 Sphingobacteriales bacterium
AACCTCTGGGGCGAGTATACGGGCCGGAAAAAGCGTTGGGCTACCCGTGACTTTGACCTGTGCCTGACCAACCCACCCGTCAGTGTCCACACTTGAATGCAAAAAATTTAAGCGTCCACGCTTAAATTAACCGATGATAGTTACCGTTTACAGAACAGGCAAACTTTCTTTGAATCTTAAAAACAAATACCATATTTTTGAGCCGACTCTGCATTCATTCTTGCCGATTATCCGACAGCATTCTTGCCGAATGTTCTGTATTTCTAATTGCCAAAAACGCTGTATTCCTTATTTCCGACTACACCCGGCTACAAGGATAAATGAAAAAATGCAATGTGATATACAGTGATACAATGAATTCAAATTATAAATTAAAATGATGTTCAAACGAAAAATAACGATTAAGGTAACCGTCCTGTTAGTGATACTATTGACTCATTCTTTTGCTGGCAAAAGCCAGCAGATGGGCGATGCAGAAAAAAAATCGATGGAAAAAGGAACGATCTCCACTGTTCTAAATGGTGCAGGGCATGGCGTATCAGGTCCGGGTTCCAATCTTTCGCCCGAAAAGATGCAATGGTGGGAAGATCAAAAATTCGGGATGTTCATCCATTGGGGCCTGTATGCGATCCCGGCAACGGGCGAATGGACTATGTTCAACCAAAAGATACCGGCAGAAGAATATGCCAGACTGGCTGATCAGTTTAATCCGAAGCATTTTAGCGCAACAGAATGGGCGAAGGTTGCAAAAGAGGCCGGTATGAAGTATATGGTAATGGTTTCCCGGCACCATGACGGTTTTGCTCTTTGGAACAGCCCGTCAAGTTACCGGCATTTCGACAGCTGGGAAACTGCCGCTCACCGCGATTTTATAAAGGAGTACACCAATGCATGCCGTAAGGCGGGCCTCTCCGTAGGCATTTATTATTCTCCGCTGGATTGGCGCTTTCCCGGTTATTTTGACCCGAAGGGGCTTCCTGACAATGCCGCGCTGCTCAAGAAACAGACTTATGGGCAGGTAGAAGAGCTAATGAAAAATTATGGCAAAATAGATATTTTGTGGTACGATGGCGGCTGGTTAGCGCATAAGGGTACTGATGCTGACGCAGCCTGGTTCTGGGAACCGTTAAAACTGAACGCGATGGCACGTAGCTATAACCCGGATGTGGTCATTAATCCAAGGTCAGGAATGGTTGGGGATTTCCAGACCGACGAAGGCGGCGCGGATGTTTAGGGGGCCATTATTCCCTTTCCGTGGGAAAAATGCCTGAACCTTAATGCAACAAGCTGGGGATATAGTAAAACTCAGCAATTGATGCCCTTGAAAAAAATTATAGATATGCTTGTTAATACGGTTGACCGCGGAGGGAATATGTTATTAAATGTTGGACCAGACCCGGATGGTGTTATTCCTCCCACGCATGTGGAGCGTCTGCAAGAAGTTGGAAAATGGCTGGCAAAAAACGGAGAAAGCATATACCATACGCGTCCCGGGCCTTTTCAACCTGTTGATGGTTTTTATGGAGCTACGCACAGAGGTAATAAAATATATATCCACCTGCTGAAAATTCCGGCGGGAGCTGCCGTTATTAAATTACCGCCAACCAGGCAGATTATTACAGGGTGTATGGCCCTGCACGGTAAAAAAGTTAAATTTCATCAGGACACGACGGGCATCACCCTTAATCTGGCTCCGGTACGATTAGATTCATTGGTAACCACCCTGGTATTAAAAACAAAAAAGCAATACTAATTATGAAAAGAATTTTTTTTAAAGTTTGAACTTATGCGTTGCAATTATACAATAATGAGAAATGCCGCCTTTTATTTGTTTATAGTTTTAGGGGGATGCTATTTTACCTGTTATGCACAGGTTATTAAAACCCCGAAAACAAAGCAAGGTATTGGTGTTACAGATAATTTACCTGTTTTACCGCCGTTATCTCCAATGCCGGCTGTACCAAACCCATTGCCGGCAGGATCAGTGCCTATGGGGGATACCGCTGGTGTTACGGAAGTAAAGATGGATTTCCCAATGGCAGAAGGTCCATTTAAACCCACATGGGAATCTATAAGCCAAAACGCTGAAAGCTGTCCGGAATGGCTTAGGGAAGCCAAGTTTGGTATTTGGGTACATTTTGGACCACAAGCCTCGGGGATGAGTGGTGATTGGTACGCACGTAAAATGTACATGGAAGGCAGTTTGGCTTATAAAAATCATTTAAAAAAATATGGACACCCGACAGATTCGGGATATAAGGAAGTTTTGAGAGACTGGAACCCTGAAAAACTTGACCCTGCCTGGTATGTAAAGCTTTATCATGATATAGGCGCCCGCTTTATGTTAATACAGGCCGTTCATCATGATAACTTTGATTTATGGAATTCGGCATATCAACCCTGGAACTCGGTTAACATGGGCCCCAAAAAAGATTTATTGGGTGAATGGGCAAATGCCGTAAAAAAAGCCGGCATGCATTATGGCGTTGCTTTTCATCATGAATATACCTGGTGGTGGTGGCAAACCGCGTTCGGCAGCGATAAACAGGGGCCAAAGGCCGGAATACCCTATGATGGTGCACTTACCCTTGCCGATGGTAAAGGCAAATGGTGGGAGGGATTTGATCCGAAATTACTTTATGGTATTAATTTGAGAGAATATAAAGGTATGGATGAATTTGAGTACAACCTGCCTAAAGGGATTTTTGATCGCCATTTAGATTATGCACACTGGTATGTTAACCGATGGGCCCTGCGCATGCTTGATGTTATAAGTAAGTACGACCCAGATTTTATTTATACGGACGGAAACAGCTCGCAGCCATTTAGCGGCTGGAACTCTGGTACGGGTTACAAAAGTGATGCTGATCAGCGGGTGATTGCATCATACTTTAACCATGCTTTAGCAAAACATGGAAAGTTAGATGTATTTAGCATTACCAAGTTTCGTCCGGTGGGTGAAAATGGCATTGTTACCACCTTTGAGGGTAATTATCCGCCTGATATAAAAACCGACCAGGCATGGATAGGTGAAAATGCAGTTGGCGATTGGTTTTATGCCCCTGATTTTACGTATGATTCTGGCTCTGTTATACACTTTTTGTTAGAATGTATTTCGAGAGATGGCGCTTATGCGGTCAATATTCCTATTAAACCCGATGGTTCACTTGAACCGGCCTGCCTGAAAATGCTGCGTGAAGTGGGCGATTGGATGAAAATAAATAGCCCGGCAATTTATGGAAGCAAAGCCTGGGTGATACCAGGGGAAGGCAAGGATGGTAAAATGCGTAATTTACCTGGAGGCGCATTGGGTAAAACACAGGCAAACTTTACATTTGGTATCGAAGATCTTCGTTTTACACAGGGTAAAGATGGCAGCCTGTACGTTTTTTGTATGACAGTACCCAAAAAAGACGCTCAAATTATAGTTACATCCTTGGGGAAAAATAGTAAATATTCAAAACAGCCTGTATCTTCAGTAAAATTATTGGGATATAAGGGTAATATAAAATGGACACAAGAGGCAGACGGACTACACATTACACTGCCTGATATGGTATCTTTTAAAACTGCACTTTGTTTTAAAGTTAATTAACTTTCAGTATTTTATGTAAATTTTTGACTTGTGATGGCAAAGAACCGGATTATATTAGAATGCGATGTACCGTACCTCGTCAGCGTGGATGCTGATAAAGCGAAGGACGCTTAAAACAGGCAGCAGCGATCCAACGGGTTTTACCTTTGTTGTTTTTTTCGCAGCAATTTGAACTTACTCACCATGTCACTGAACATTAAACGGGTATCCAGCCAGGTATATACGCGGATAGAACGCCCTTTTGGGTTGTAACGATAGGTGCCGTCCGAAGCAATATCGGGTGCTTGCTTCACCATATACTGGCTGGATGCAGGGTCCCGGCCAAAGCCGGTTTGCAGAGATGTAAGCAACACCAGCGGACTATCACCTAATATGTAAACTTCTCCCATTTTACCGCCAAAGCGGTTCAGCTTTATCTCATCTTTAATAACCTGCGTAAGGTATGCCCCTACTTCACTTGCCGGGGCGATATCGGCCATCATTTCGCTCACGCTGAAGATACATTGACGGTACACGTTACGCGGAACCTGCCAGATCGGGATTTTGGAGTTGTTGAAAACAGCCTGGGCTGCCGGGATGCAAATCCCCATATTATATTCCAGCGGCCCGTCACCCGGAGGGGGGATAAACCCGTCGTACTCAGGCCCGCCGATCCATATAAGCGTAAGGTGATCAGCGATTTCAGGCTTCAGAAGCCAGGCGCTTGCAATATTGGTCAATCCAGCCCCGCAAACAACATATAAGGGCAGATCAGTGTCTGTCCGCATGGCCTCTTCGATAATCAGCCGGGCGCCTTCCGAATCCTGTGGTTCATCTATTTTTTTTATGCCCTCTCTGGCCCCGGGAACTACTTTGTACTTGCCCGACAAGCCCATCAGCTTTAATACTTCTTCTGCTTTCTGGCAAGCTTCCTCTGCAGTGTTTCCGGCTTTGCTGAAACCTCCTCCGTTGGGCAGGTGCGAGCCGATAATCCCCCTTATTTCTACGGATGGCGACAGCACATGCTGTACCAGCTGGAAATATCCGTCGGGGTCGCCTTCAAAGTCGTTATCAATTATTATTCTCATCCGCGGCGCGGTATAATCATCGGGCGAAGACGATTGCTTTTTTTGGGCGCCCGCGTTCAGGCCCGAAAGGATAAACAACCCGAAACAGAAATAATGTATTTTTTTCATGAATTTTTAACGTACACAGCGTTTTTGTTAATCATATATTTAAGATATATTAACGTCATTCTCACACCAGGGGTAGCTTCCATTTACCGGCATGACGAATTTAAGTTAAAATATTCAATTTTGGGGAACATTCTAATTAATGTACCAGCTATATCCCTACCTGATTTGTTTTTGCGCCCAATGGATCACATTGGCCGGGGAGCGTTGGTTGTTTAACTCGTTAGCCATAAATTTTATGTATGGTTTGGCATGGCGGAAGAATAACTTATAGCCGTCGCAAAGGTAGTTTAGGCCTTCTTCGCCTTGATTGGTGGTTAAAAACCTGTTTTTGGGGCATTCGCCCCGGCAGTAGGTATATACGTCACATTGTTTGCACTGCTGCGGGAGCGTATCATATTTATCATTCCCGAATTTCTGCTGTCCGGGCGACAGGAGCATCTTTTTTAGTGAAGCATGCCTGATGTTTCCTAACCTGTATTCGGGATACACAAAATGGTCGCATGAAAAAACATCGCCGTTGTGCTCAATGGCTAATGCGTTGCCGCAGCGCTCGTTAAAAATGCAGGCGCCCGCAGGTTCGCCCACTTCGTTTGCCAGGGCTGCATCAAAAATTTGCACAAAGTACCGGCCAACATCCTTTTTAACCCATTCATTAAAAACAGCCGCCAAAAATTTGCCGAACTTTAAAGGCGGCACAGACCATGGCGTTACCGCCGCTTCTCCCTCATATCCGGGCAGTATAAACGATAAGGCATCGGTTGCCGCCCCGCCTGCAAGCCGTTCGGTAATGGGGATAAACTGCATAAACCCACTGCCGGTTTGCTTTAAAAAATTATAAACCTCCAAAGGCTCATCGCAGTTGATATTGTTGACAACCGTTAAGGTATTAAAATCAACCCCGTGTTTTTTCAGCAGTTCAATGCCTTTCATTACTTTGGCAAAGGTGCCCTGTCCGCCCTTATTAAGCCGGTAACGATCGTGCAGGCGTTCGGGACCGTCAATTGATATGCCAATTAAAAAATTATTTTCCTTAAAAAAAGCGCACCATTCGTTGTTTAATAAAACGCCGTTTGTTTGAAACGAGTTGTATATTTTTTTGCCGCTGCCATATTTTTTTTGAAACCGGATGGCCTGCCTGAAATATTCGACGCCCAGTAATGAGGGCTCACCGCCGTGCCACACAAAAGTAACTTCGGGCCCCGGTTGCTCGTGGATGTATTTGCGGGTAAAAACTTCAAGCGTTTCCTGATCCATTTTAAAAACAGGCTGGTCCGGGTATATTTTTTCTTTTTCCAGATAGTAGCAATAGGTGCAATCGAGGTTACATAAGGGGCCTGTTGGCTTGGCCATTAAATTAAAACCAGGAAGCGAAGAAGAATTCATTTTGCAGATTAAATTAATTTGTCAAAATTAGTATAGTTTATCTATAGAATTAATGATAATTGTCATTAAAAAACACAAAACGAATTTTATACATGAGCGCGGACGCTCAAAATAGTATTCATTCAAGTGCGGACACGCGAACGGGCGGTTTGTTTAGCTTAGGCAGCCTGCGGAATTTGGCTGAAGCCTCAATTGACGCTTCTTTATCCGTCGGTTAAAACCGACGGCAATGAATGTAACGTAGCGTGTAAATCATTGCCGTCCCTTTTAGTGGGACGAGAAGGTAAACAAAGAGCTAAAGGCTTTAGCCAAATTTAGCCCGTCAGCGAAAATCCTTTGCCAATTCCCCCTTGCTTATCCCCTGCAAATTCCGTATATTTACACCTATCCCAAAAGCTTTCCCAAAAATTTATTTTACCACCACAAAAATTTTTATGCGCGGATTTTTTGATTGTTTTGCGGGCCTTTCTTTGACATTTTATTTTATATTGATTGACATACAGCGTGTTAGGCAATAAAAAAGCAGCGTTTTCATCGTATGCCAAATGCGTTTAGCCTGCATATCGCCAATTTTTATCACACCCTAAACGCATTTAGCCTGCGCAGTTTTCCGTTTTATCACGCCCTAAACGCGTTTAGCATGTGCGAAAACGGGGGTTTTACAGTATTTTGTAGGAGTCTCGCTTCCGTTTTCGGAGCGCATCATGGCAATCGGAAAACGGGTAAGGGGCTGGCAATTACACCTGATAAGTTACTTTGAGGTTGACCGGGTTGGAATTAAACATTTTAACCCTTACAACCTCTGCAACCCTTATAACTCTAACAACCCAAACTAAAACTTCAGGTTCGCCTTCAGCCAATCCTGAACTTCTTCCTGCTTGGTAATTTCGGGGGGCATTTTGTCACGGATCAGTTTTTCCATTTTATTGCCGGTGTTTGAAAACCGGTAATCCCAAAGGGCCATCAGTTTGTTTATTAAATAAACTACCTCATTGCCTTCTTCCTTGTTAAAAAGGGTATCATCCGGCCTGCCGTTAACATGCGGGTCATGCTGCAGGTAACTGGTCCATTTATAATCGGTGTAAAATAGATTTCTTCTTGAAAACAAGATCATGATCGCGGAGATTTTTATAAAGATACTGATAAATAACCGGCTTTAGGTATTTTTAGCTTTTAGCGTGCATTAAAATAATTCAATAAATGGATATTTATAAAAACTTTATCCAATATTTCTACAAAATCTTATCAGGCTTTCTACAGAATGGCACCTTATCTTAGTAAAAACAAAAAGTTATGAAAAAGAAATTATTATTGGCCCTTGCAATTGTTACTGCGGTGGCCGGCCTAAAGGCCCAGGACATTAAGACCAAAGATGTTCCGGCCGTAGTTAAATCGGCTTGTGAAAAAAAATACCCCGAAGCCACCAAAATTAGCTGGGAAAAAGAAAAAGGCAACTACGAAGCAAACTGGGGCGGTAAATCAGGCGAGGATAATTCGGTTCAGTTTACGCCTTCGGGTACTTTTGTCGAAATTGTTAAAGCCATTTCAATTAGCGATCTTCCAAAAGCAGTTGCCCCTTACGTAAGGGCACACTATAAAGGCGCTAAAATCAGGGAAGCAGGCCGGGTAACCGATGCGACAGGTAAAACCATGTACGAAGCAGAAATAAAAGGCGGAGACCTGATTTTTGATGAAAACGGAAATTTTCTTAAAAAAGATTAGCAGGATTGGGCATTTGGTACGCAAATCCTTTTAATCCCGGCGCTGCCATCCTTTCAATTGCCTGATATAAGCTGTCAGTTCGTCTGCAATCAGCTTATGTTCGTCAAGGTCGGGATGGCCGCCGCAGCCATTGTGATATTGCTTCGAAAAGAAGTATTGGTGAACCTTTTTGTCCCCGCCTGCAACCAGGCTGGAGGTAATTGCATTGAGATAACGTTTCAAAACCCTGGTTAAGGTACTGTCGCCCATAGGGCTGTTAAGACAAACAATATCGGTTTTGGGGTAATGTTGCCTTACCGACTTTATGAAATTCACATAAGCACTGCAAAAAAGGGTCGAATCCTGTTTCGGGCCGTCATTTTGTCCCAGGCATATCGTAACCACATCCGGCTGATATTTTTTAAAATCCCAGGCAATAGTATCATTGCGAAGGAAAACCTTGTCATAAATCTGCGGCATAACTACGTTCATATCACAGCAGCTATGCACCAGGCCAACACCCGCGAGGGCTGTTAATTGCCATTGGGCATTCAAATTGCGTGAGGTGAGCGGGCCGTAGCTCATATAAGCATTATGCTGATCGTACCATTGGCCTTTGCCGCAGGGGATCAGCGACAGGTCCATTCCCGTTCCGCTGGTGATGGAATCGCCGAAATACTCAATTTTACGGCTTGGTTTTGCGGGCAGGGGCAAAAGTTTTTTGCACCTGAAACCAATAAAATCAATATAACCGATGTTTGATTCAGTGTCCTTACAAATAATAACGGTATGTTCTGTATCCGCCAGTCCTGCCGGAACATTGATTACATTGATTTTGTCAGATAATTTTATCCGATAGGGGTTTTTGTTATCGATAATAATTTCGATGTAATTATGGTTATTGCCGCCATTTTCATCGTTGATCAAGATCTGACATTGGCTGCCTTTAAACTTTGCTGCTATATAAACACCCGGCGCCCAGATGCGCGGCACCGAAGGGTTCGAAAAATCAACCCTTCCGGTATATTGTATCCTGCTGTTGTCTGCTTTAAATAATTTTAAGCCATCATTTATGCGTGATGCACAAGCAAATTCACAGTTTATCAGTATTGCAAACAGCATGCAAATAAAATACT
>JBIOHE010000177.1:0-8915 GCA_044448725.1 Sphingobacteriales bacterium
TTATTTTATTATGATATAATAAAGAAATGTCTTTAATTTGTATTATTCTTTTTGATGATAAGCATTCCGCTTTCACATTTCAATTAAATTGTACAGTCTTGTTTGTCCCGCTGTCCCGGTTTATCACTAAACGGGCCACCCGTGACAGCCCGTGACACCGGGTTATCGTCCGCAAATTAACTTTATTACCATATCATGTCAAATTCCCACCACAACCAAACCCCTGCCAATCGCCAGCCGGCGGGCATCAGCAAAGAGCAGATCATAGCACATGCTGATGAACAGGCAAAAAAACTAATGCAGCCGCCTGTAAAAAGTAGAGCGCCCGGTAAAAGTATACTGCTGTCCCAGCACGGCGATACCTGGATGCAACAGGCAGATGATGAGCCCGAAACTAAAATGCTTTTTGATGAATTTTGGAACGAGGGCGAACTGTGTATCCTTTTTGCTGATACCAACCTGGGCAAATCTATACTGGCTGTGCAAATTGCCGATAGCATTAGCCGCGGACAAGCCATTGGTCCGTTTAAACTGGAAACCGAAGCACAAAAGGTATTATACCTTGATTTTGAGCTCACCAAAAAGCAGTTTCAGCACAGGTATAAAAATGAACACGGGCAGTACAAATGGGCGCCGGGCTTTATGAGGGCCGAGATCGATCCGGATAACCTGGTACCGGCAGGTAATTACTCTTTTGAGGAGTATCTCAACCTGTCGTTGGAAAAAGAGGTTGAAGAGAACCAGATACATGTGCTGATTATTGATAACCTTACCTATTTGCGTAACGAAACCGAAAAGGCTAAAGATGCATTGCCCCTGATGAAGCATTTGAAAAACATGAAAACCAAGTACGACCTCAGCATTCTGGCATTGGCACATACGCCTAAACGCGACCCATCAAGGCCAATTACGCGCAACGATTTGCAGGGTAGTAAAATGCTGATGAACTTTTGCGACAGCGCCTTCTCTATCGGCGAAAGCCAAAAAGATAACAACCTGCGTTATTTAAAACAAATTAAGCAGCGCAATACCCAGGAGAGATACGGCGGCGAAAATGTTTGCCTGTTCCAGATCATTAAACCAGATACATTTTTAAAGTTTGATTTTGTTGATTTTAGCTATGAACGCCAGCACCTGCGCGAACAAAACGACCAGGAGAGGGATATATTAAAGGATAAAGTGCTCAACATGCAAAAGCAGGGCAAATCCATACGGGAAACTGCCGCTCTGCTGCAAGTATCAAAAGGGAAGGTTGAAAGAATACTAAAGGCGGCCAATAAACACGATTGATAGTCGCCCACTGTTATGCACCGTCCCGGCTGTCACGATCTCACAAAAACGGGACATCCGTGGCAAAGCGCGACAGCCGCTTTTTTATCAAACCAACCACCAATGAACAATTGAACCAATGAACCAACCTTTCCGCTACACACTCGAACCTTACAAAAGCCCTAAAAGCCGTTCTCGCTGCCCTCAGTGCAGGCATCATAACAATACCTTCAGCAGGTATATTGATACCCAAACAGGCGAATATTTAGGCGATAAGGTGGGCCGTTGCAGCCGTGAAAACAATTGCGGCTATCATTTTACACCCGGACAGTATTTTAAGGAAGGGGGAAAAGACCATAGCCCGGCAAACAATAAACCATGGACGATGGACCAGCGACCATGGACTAACAGCCATCGACTATGGACTATCCCCGACTACCTGCCTGCACAGGCAGCAAACGGCAGCTTTACCAATTATACCAAAAACAACTTTGTGCAATACCTGTGCAAACTGTTTGGCGATAAGATTGCTTATGAACTTACTGATCGTTATTACATCGGTACATCGGACCACTGGCCCGGCGCTACTGTTTTTTGGCAGATAGATAAGCAGGGCAATGTACGAACAGGCAAGATAATGCTGTACGGTGCCGATAGCGGGAAACGGGTAAAAACGCCGTTTAATCATATCACATGGGCGCATAAGGTAGTTGGCAGTTTGCAGCTGGCCGATAGCAGTAATGAAGAGTTGGCAGTGGGCAATGGGCAGTTTCCAGTTGGCTGTGTTCAAACTAAAACGGCAAACTCACCAACTGCCAACTGCCCATTGCCCACTGCTAACGGCTCACCGCCTGCTGCAAACTACAACTTAGACCAATGCCTGTTCGGCGAGCACCTGCTGGATGAGAGCCGGCCTTATTACGATAAAACAGGCAAGCCCATTGCTTTGGTTGAGAGCGAAAAGACAGCCATTATAGCCAGTGTACATCTGCCGCAATACATTTGGCTGGCAACAGGCAGCATGCATAACCTGAATGCCGCCAAATGCCAGGTGCTAAAAGGGCATAAAGTAATGCTGTTCCCCGATGTAAATGCGTATAAGATATGGCAGCGCAAAGCTGATGACCTTGAATTGCTGCTGCCCAACACGCGTTTCGGAGTATCAGACTTTTTAGAACTCAACGCCAACGAGCAGGAACGTTTTGAAAGCTGGGATATAGGGGATTATTTGGTGGGGTGAGCAAAATAGAACATTACTACTCAATTTGCAGATCAATTAACTCACGGCCTAATTCCCGTATTCCTGATATGATTTTTTCAACTTGCTTTTGTGATGGTTTTTTTTGACCGCCAACATACTGGGCCAATAAGCTTTGATTCATGCCAACCCTTGCTGACAATGCCTTAGCATTTATAACCTTGTAATATTCAAAAAACTGAGGTAAATCCAGCCTGATGTTTATCTGATCAATGCTTATTTCAGGCAAATCCATTTCTTCATTATAAAGATTTAAAGCTTCAACAATATTTCTTTTTAATTCGGTAATGGACCTGCCTGTAGTATAAACCGGTAACTTTTCAGCAAAGGCTGAAAATCCTGTCGATGTTTTCTCGACAATTAAATTTATTTTTTTACCAGCCAAATCCTTTTTGACTTTTGAGTTTGTTGATTTCATGTTTTCCTGGATTCAAAATTTGGTTACGGAAAGGAAACAGAAAAATAAGTTAATAAAACAGATTTAGTTCAGTCCTGCTTTTTTTAAAATGTCTTTTTCAAGACCCCTGGCAACTTCAGCACTTCCATGGTTAGGAACTACTAAGAAGGTGGTTTTTGTCGGATGTATCATAATGATATGACTGCCTTTTTGCCGCTTTTCATACCATCCGTCTTTCTTTAGAATTCTTAATAGTTCTGAACTTTTCATAATGAACTGTTTTTTCTTCTTTTAATTTGCCCTTTATTGTTTCCATGATGTTGCTTTTGATGTTCAAAACAAAAGTAATATATTTATTACCACAAAAACAAACAATAAAGTAAATAATTTATTACTTTATTGTTTCCGCCTAAAAGTGCCGTTTAAATATTATTATTATTGTGAGAATAGTGTATGTGTCCCGCCCACTGTCTCACCTGTCACGGTCACTATAAAACGGGACACCGGGACAAACGGGCCACCTGCAATAAATCCCGAAATCCTTTAATCTTATAAATCTTAGTTCAGACAATTATCCGCCATGCATAGTTCGCGATTGCTTCGTTCCTCGCAATGACAGGTTTGTTAGGTTTTGAGGATGGTTCAGATATCTGTCCCGCCCACTGTCCCGCCTGTCACGGTCTCCATAAAACGAGCCACCCGTGACAAACGGGCCACCTGCAATAAATCCTGAAATCTTTTAATCTTATAAATCTTAGTTCAGACAATTATCCATCAAAACGGAAACAACGTCAACTGATCCGTCGGTTTTTCCTCCTTTTGTTTCACCACCACCTCGCCAAAATTGGAAAGCGAGATCCCCAGCAACCTTATCTTTTTATCCTCGGGGCCGGTTGCGGCTAATAAACGTTTTGCTGTTGCACTGATGGTTTCCAGGTCATTTATACCTGCCGGGAAAGATTGGTTACGGGTGATCTGTTTAAAATCACTGTACTTTATTTTGAGTGTAACGGTGCGGCCTTTTAGTTCATAATGCTGTAAACGGTTACATACTGTTTTTGCGATCTTGTCTAATTCAGCCTCCATTTCCTCAATGGTGGTAAGGTCGTATGCAAAAGTATCTTCAGCGGCCAATGATTTTGTTTCCCGATGGGGCTGTACCTCGCGGTTGTCAATGCCCCGCACTATCTGGTAGTAAAACCTGCCGGCTTTGCCAAAATGTTTGGTCAATTCATCTTCGGCTAATCTTTTAAGATCCTCACCGGTATGCAGGCCCATGCCCTTCATCTTTTGGGCGGTTACTTTGCCCACGCCGAAGAACTTTTCTACAGGCAGCTTTTCCATAAAGGCTTCAATAGCCGAGGGCCCTATGAAAGTTAAACCGTCGGGTTTGTTAATGTCTGATGCTGTTTTGGCCACAAACTTATTAATGGATACACCTGCTGATGCCGTTAAGTTAAGTTCGTCTTTAATGGCCTGTTTTATTTGTTTTGCTATGTCGATAGCCGAGCCGATGTTAAGCTTATCGCATGTTACATCCAGGTAGGCTTCATCCAGCGAAAGCGGTTCTATCAGGTCGGTATAACGGCTGAAGATCTCGCGGATCTTTTGAGATACTTCTTTATAGGCTGCAAAGCGGGGCCGCACAAACAAAACATGGGGACAAAGCTGCAAAGCCTGCTTCGAGGGCATTGCCGACCGTATTCCAAACTTACGGGCCTCATAACTGGCGGTAGCTACCACGCCCCCCCGTCCTTCGGGTGGACCACCAACTACCAGTGGTTTGCCACGGTATTCCGGAAAATCGCGCTGCTCAACAGAAGCATAAAATGCATCCATATCAATATGGATGATTTTACGATGACTTTGAGCAGGAGCTTTTTCCATTGGCTAATTTGGGTGAGACGCAACATTTGCCTCTACACAAATATAAAGGCAATACTGCAATATCAATTCCATCACGATATTATACCGGGAAGAACCTGCGGAAAAGAGGAAATCTACCAGTTAGTTCAGATCATAACTCAACACCACCCCCGGCAATAAAGTAGCCTCATCAAGCGGCACCTGGTCGGTAGAAATTATGGGCGTACGGTTAACGTAATTTTCATAAACGGTTTTTCGCAATTTACCGTCTTCAATGGCAGGGCGGTTAAAACTGATAATGAAAGGAATGATGAAATCATGGGTCTTTTCATGATCGGGGATGATCCATTTATGGTTCGATTTTTTTAACGCCTCTATAATCGGGGTGGCCAGCAGCGCATCGTCAGCATAATAAACTATAATTTTACTGATGGTCCCTTTTTCGTTAGCTGTAAATTTGAAAACAGCAGTGCCTGTAGCTTTCTTTTGAGTAATATCAGAAGAAATAGTTAAGCTGTCTTTAAAAAATTGGGTCATTACGTCCTTGCCTCCCTGAAAAGGGAACGACAATTGTCCCTGCGCCAGGCATCGAACGGAAAATAATATAACGGTTACTAATATTAGTGTCTTTTTCATTTAATAATTTATCAGGTGTGCTTTGATTGACGGATCAGGTTGACTTTTAAACTTAATCAACCCAATCTAACCCAATCAACAAAAAACTATGCCAAAGGTTCTCTTTTACTTCCTTCGTATAATTCATACTCTAACAGCCGGCAATCAAGTTTGCCATTATAAAATTCAATTTTCCTTGTCGCCCGCAGACCAATCTTTTTAGCCAGGTCGGGATTACCGGTAAATACATAACCCCGGTAGCCACGGCAATTTGTTTTCAAAAAGTCGCCGATCCGTTTGTAAGTAGCTTCCAGTTTGGAGTGAACACCCAGGCGCTCACCATATTCGGGGTTAAACATTACTATACCCGGTTCTTCAGGCACCGGCGTATCTGCAAAATCACAAACGCTGAAATCAATCAAATGATCTACACCGGCGGTTTTTGCATTTTTTTGTGCAATATCAACGGCATCGTCCGAAATATCTGTAGCGATAATTTTAAATCCGATTTCTTTTTTGGCTTTATCCTTTAATTTTCGCCTTTCGGTAAAAAATACGGTTTCATCATAGCCCATAATATGCATAAAGGCATAATTCATCCGGAACAGGCCGGGACATTTATCTGTAGCCAGCAGCGCCGCTTCAATGGCGAGTGTACCCGAGCCGCACATCGGGTTAATGAAAGTGCTGTTTTTGTCCCAGTGCGTCGCCATAATGGTTGAAGCCGCCAAAGCTTCGAGCATAGGGGCCTTGCCGGGGATTTTACGATAGCTGTGTTTCGCCAGCGTTTCGCCCGAAGTATCCAAAAATATATCGGCTTCATTATCCTGCCAGTATAAATGAACCAGGGTTTTATTTACCTCGGCGCCCGAGTTTGGCCTGATGCCTTTTATCGATTTTATCCTGTCAACTATAGCATCTTTAACCTTTACATTAGCGTATAGGGGCGTAAGGATGTGTTCATTGTTCACATTTGACGATACAGAAAAGTAGCCTGAAAAATCAATAAGTTTTTCCCATTCTATTTTAACCAGTTCATCGTAAAGCTGCTGCGGATCATCGGCAGTAAAGCTTTTTATTAAATACAGTACCTGGCTTGCACAGCGCAAATTCAGGTTTAAAGGGATACAATCAGTTATTGTACCCAACAATTCAACGCCTGTTTGAAAAACGCGGGTTGGTTTAAAACCCAGTTCTTCAACTTCCTGCTGCAGGTAGGCCGACAGCCTTTTATTACAGGTGATGATGATTTTACTTTCAGTGTGGAAAACTTGCATGATATTTTGCGAATTTATGAATTAAATACGCCCGATTTCATTTCTTATCTATTAACTTTACACTTTTAATTTTTTGAAACTATGGAAATTAAGGGTAAGGTACACGAAGTGTCCCCAACAGTACAGGTTACTGAATCACTAAAGAAGAGAGAACTGATACTTGAATATATCGAGAATCCGCAATATCCCGAATACTTAAAGTTCGAAGCTATTCAGGACCGTTGTAATTTACTGGACAATGTAAAAGTTGGCGATGATATTGAGGTATTCTTCAATTTAAGGGGCAGGCCCTGGACCGATAAAACCGGTAAAAAAACCTATTTTAACTCATTGCAGTTATGGAAATTAAATGTGCTTGCAGGCGCAGGAGCCGCCTCTGCACCGGAATATGCACCACCAGCCGACATCAGTTCAACACCTGATGAGGATGACCTGCCGTTTTAAGGAAGTTGGCAGTTGCCAGTTTGCAGTAGGCAGTTAACGAAATAAAAATAGCCCTTTAAAATTATTAGAGGGCTATTTTTATTTGGATTTTTTAAACTTCAAACTGGCAACTGCAAAGTGCCTACTGCAAACTGCGTGCTATTCTTCTTTAATAATTTTCTTTATAGCAATATTATTACCCTGTTTTATTTGGAGGTAATAAATGCCGTTTAAACCAATTACGCAACTCTTACTAAAGCTGCCGGTATTGGTCTTGTCGTTCCATAATACTTTGCCGTGGCTGTCGATAAGCTTAATGTCAGCTATTGTTTTTGCAGGTAAATTAAACATTACAAGGGTTTTTCCTGTTGAATATTCAGGTACCAGGTTAAGATCGCTGATTTCAAATTTACCGCCTTCCACATGCGGCATTTTCTTTAAATCTTCATTGGATATTTCAGTTACCCTGAAGCTCAGGTGGGTACTTATTCCGTCATTATCGGTAGTCACATAGTCAAAACTCTGGCTGTTTTTCCGTTCAAAAGGCCTCAAAGGAGGGCTTAAACGCTCGCCAAAATTTCTTTCATTCATATCTATTCTGGTGCTAAAGGGCCTTGGTCTGCCGGTTTTAGTTTCAATAGTATTCCCAAGGCTGTCTTTAATGATGATATTTTCAGTTATTTCCGGCTGATGCCCGCCGTTATCCTGCATTCTTCTCCTGATCTCCATGCGGTTAAACCGCCTTCCGCCAGAGTCGATCTTCATAAAAAAATGAATTTTACGGCTACTGTCAGCGTTCAGGTGCTTTATGTCGCGCAGGGCGTTTTGCCTGTCTTTTGGTGATAGGTCCTTAATGTTTTTACCGTTAACCGTAGTATCTCCGTTTGTTATTTTAATTTCAACATCTTTTTGGTTTTGCGCCATTAATACCGGGGGTAAGCCAAGTATTACTGTTAAACTGAGGGCGAAAATGAATTCAAATCCGGGTTTTAAAAGAAATTTTTTCATGGGAGTAATATGTTTTAAGAAATGATGACCTTGTCAGCGTTTTTTAAAATTTAAAAAACTACGGCGACGTCATTCGGAAAATATGAATTTTTTATCAGGTAAACTTATGTATAAATTTTTTATAGCTGGCGGTTAGACTTAAAAATCTATTGAGGGTTTAATAATAGGTCAAATTTAGCAAACTCCTATAATTCAAGTCATTAATTCCCGTAAATAATTTGTTAAAATTTGTTAAAAGCAAAGGATGTGAGCTAATTTAAAATAATTTTGTTGATTGGCATGAAGAAGAGAAGTATTGCACTTATAATTGGTTTAATGAGTTTTGCACTTTTGGGTGTAATGGCCATGCAATTGTACTTTTTAAGGCAATCATATCAAATGCAATCCGAACTTTTTGATCGCGATGTAAATGAAGCTTTAAGTACTGTGGTTGCCAAAATCAGCAAGCACGATGCGCTTAATTTCTTAAATATAAAGGCCAAAGGCGTTATGCCCTATCAGAAAATATGGGGCGCAAGTGATGGCCGGTTAAACCCGGACCACGGTATTGCAGATAACAGTGCTCCTTTAAAAACAAGCCTGACACCGGCAAGGAGGTTAAGCAGCCGCCAAAGAAAGATCGCTTTACTGCGCGATAGCCTTAAACGGATGATCATGCATAAAAAGATGGATGATGAAATGTCGCGCTTGCTGCAGGGTGGTTCTATTGACCTTCAACTACGTTATGAAGAGTTTACCGATGAGTTTGGCATCGTACACGGGAGGGTAACCCCCGTGCTTGTAAGGAACCCCGCTCCGAAAA
>JBIOHE010000178.1:0-8853 GCA_044448725.1 Sphingobacteriales bacterium
CCTATATCCATTAAACGTTTAATGTTAAGCTGAACTTCAGAACGTAGCGCACCTTCAACCTTAATCTGGTCGTTAATGATACCACGGATGGTAGCTAATTGCTCATCGTTCCAATCTTGTACCTTTGTACTGAAATCAATTCCAGCTTCAGTCAAAATCTTTTGAGCTGTTGAGCGGCCAATTCCGAAGATATAAGTAAGCCCGATCTCTCCTCTTTTATTTTTTGGTAAATCAATACCTGATATCCTTGCCATATTTTTTGTTTGTATTTTTCAATAATAACCGAACGGCGGGCCACCGTTGTACGGATTATTACAATTCCTTTAATTATCCCTGGCGTTGTTTGTACTTGGGGTTCTTTTTGTTAATAACATAAAGTTTCCCGTTCCGGCGGATGATCTTGCAATCAACACTGCGTTTTTTAATGGATGCTCTAACTTTCATCGCTTTATTATTTATATCTATAGGTTATTCTTCCCTTTGTTAAATCGTACGGACTCATTTCCAGTTTAACCCTGTCGCCGGGTAAAATTTTTATGTAGTGCATACGCATCTTACCGGATATATGCGCAATAATTTCATGTCCATTTTCCAACTCTACCCTAAACATCGCGTTTGATAATGCTTCTTTAATCGTTCCGTCTTGTTCAATTGAGGCTTGTTTGGCCATATTTTATTGATTATTACTTAATTATCCACCCTAAAAGCGGGATGCAAAATTAATAAAATTATTTTAACTTTTATTTATTTCTTTTAAAACATTATCTACATACGAAAATGTAGAAAGAATATCGGGTTTGCCCTTCCTGATGGCCACCGTATGCTCATAGTGAGCAGATGGTTTACCATCAGTGGTTGATACTGTCCATCCGTCATCCCAAAACTTCACCCTTGCTTTCCCGGCATTGATCATTGGTTCAATTGCTATCACCATTCCCTCCTCCAGTTTCACACCCGAACCGCGTTTACCGTAGTTCGGTACTTCGGGTTTCTCGTGTAACGCTATGCCCACACCATGCCCTACCAGTTCTTTTACCACACCGAAACCATGCTTCTCCGCATGTTCCTGAACGGCAAAACCTATGTCCCCTATCCGCATCCCGGCTACCGCTTTCTGAACGCCCAAATCAAGGCACTCCATGGTAACCCGCATCAGGGTTTTTACGGTGTCGCTCACCTCGCCAATGGCAAAAGTATAGGCCGAATCGCCGATATATTTATTCAGTTCAACCCCGCAATCCACCGACACCAGATCTCCGTCAACCAGTTCACGCTGTCCGGGAAAACCGTGCACAACCTGATCGTTCATTGATATGCACAATGAATAGGGGAACCCGTGATAGTTCAAAAATGCAGGTTTCCCACCGTTATCCCTGATAAAGGTTTCCGCAAGTTTATTTAACTCGATGGTTTTAATACCTGGTCGTATCACTTTCGCAATCTCTCCAAGTGTTTTGGAAACAAGTAAAGAACTTTCCCTTATGAGTTCTATCTGTTCGATAGACTTATAATTGATCTTTGACATGTTATAATATTATCAGATGACAGGCTGCTGACTGGTCCCGCTACCTGCAGAAACAGCTGTACGCCCTTTAATTCTTCCGGTTTTCATCAAACCATCATAGTGACGCATCAATAAATGGCTTTCGATTTGTTGTAAAGTATCCAAAACAACACCCACAAGGATGATTAGTGAAGTTCCGCCAAAAAACCGGGCAAATGCGCTGTTTACCCCTACCAGGCTGGCAAATGCCGGAATGATAGCGATCATGGCTAAAAAGATAGATCCGGGAAGTGTAATCCTTGAAATTACCCCGTCGATGAACTCAGCAGTTGATTTGCCTGGTTTAACACCTGGTATAAACCCTCCGTTCTTTTTCATGTCATCCGCCATTTGGTTAGGATTGATAGTAATAGCGGTATAGAAATAGGTAAATACGATAATCAAAATAGCGAACAACAAATTATGCCAAAAGGATGTGTAATTAGATAATGCTATTAACACTTCGCTTGATGCAGCCTTCGGAAAAAACTGTCCTACAGTTGCCGGAATAAACATTAATGCCTGGGCAAATATGATTGGCATAACACCGGCAGCATTTACTTTTAAGGGTATATACTGACGTACGCCGCCATATTGTTTATTGCCGACAATGCGTTTAGCATACTGTACAGCAACCTTACGGACACCCTGTACAATTAGGATAGTAAACATCACCACCAAAATAAGCGCTACAATTTCAACCACAAAAGTCACCAAGCCGCCGGCGCCTGCATTACGTGAGATAAATTCAGTAGAGAATGCACCCGGCAGCGCGGATATAATCCCGATCATAATGATCAAAGAAATACCATTACCAATGCCTTTGTCTGTTATTTTCTCACCCAGCCACATGATAAACATTGTACCTGCTGTAAGCACGAACATATTTAAAACGGTGAAATAAGGGTTTGCAATTAACATTTGATCGGCATTGATCTGAGATTTTAAATAACCGATAGCCTGTAGCGCCGTGATACCTATTGTTAGATAACGTGTCCACTGGTTTAATTTATTACGTCCGCTTTCTCCTTCTTTTTGCAGTTTAGCAAAGTGAGGAACAGCGATACCAAGTAATTGCACCACGATGGAAGCCGAAATGTAAGGCATTACACCCAACGCAAAAATAGAGGCGTGTGAAAACGCCCCCCCCGCAAACATATTCAGCAAACCTGCTATCCCTTCAGTCCCCTGCTTACCATTCAGCGTAGCGGTGTTTACACCCGGAAGGACAACAAATGTTCCTATGCGATATATTAAAAGAAATAAGAGTGTGTTTATAATACGCACTCTCAGGTCTTCAATTTTCCAGATATTGGATAATGTGGTGAAAAATTTCTTCATCGAAAATTATAGCTTAACTATGGTACCACCAGCTGCTTCAATCGCTTTTTGCGCTGTCGCAGTAAACGCGTGTGCTTTAACTTCTAATTTGGCTTTCAGCTCTCCGCGACCAAGAATTTTAACAAGGTCGTTTTTTGAAGCCAGGCCATGTTCTTTCAGCGTGTCAAAATCAACTGACAATAATGTATATTTTTCAGTTAATGCCTGCAGCACATCAAGGTTTACACCTGTGTATTCAACACGGTTAGGGTTTTTAAATCCTACCTTTGGTACACGGCGCTGTAAAGGCATCTGACCGCCTTCAAAACCAACCTTTGTTTTGTTACCTGAACGTGAACCTGCACCTTTATGACCACGGGTTGACGTTCCGCCACGGCCCGAACCTGTACCACGGCCAATTCTTTTTCTATTTTTTACAGAACCTTTTGCAGGTTTAAGATTACTTAAATTCATGATATTAAATATTTTCTACTGCTACCAGGTGATTAACTTTTTTAACCATACCAATGATAGCCGCAGTAGCTTCAACTTCCACGCTTTGGTTGATTTTCCTTAAGCCCAGTGCTTCAACTGTTCTTTTTTGGCGCTCACTTCTGTCGATCACGCTTTTAATCTGAGTTATTTTGATTTTTGCCATGACGATTATCCGTTAAATACTTTACCTATACTTACACCACGGTGCTGCGCTACTGTATAAGCATCACGTAATTGTGATAATGCCGATACTGTTGCTTTAACCACGTTGTGCGGGTTTGATGATCCCTTTGATTTTGCCAATACGTTATGGATACCTGCTGATTCCAATACCGCACGCATCGCACCACCGGCAATTACACCGGTACCGTTTGCAGCTGGTTTTATGAAAACAAAACCGCCCGAAAACTTACCGATTTGCTCATGTGGTACAGTACCGTTTATGATCGGAACTTTTACCAGGTTCTTTTTTGCATCGTCAATGCCTTTTGCAATAGCTTCGGTAACCTCTTTGGCTTTTCCTAAACCGTAACCTACAACACCGTTTTCGTCACCTACTACCACAATGGCAGAGAAACTGAAAGTACGGCCGCCTTTGGTTACTTTGGCTACACGCTGTATGCTTACCAAGCGGTCTTTTAATTCGATCTCGCTTGTTTTTACTCTTTTTATGTTGATTGTTGACATCTTTCTTTCCGATTAAAAGTTTAAACCGCCTTCACGTGCACCCTCAGCCAGTGATTTAACACGACCATGGTACAAATAACCGTTCCTGTCGAAAACCACATCTTTAATACCTGCAGCAATTGCTTTCTCAGCTACCAGCTTACCAACGGCAACTGACTGATCAATTTTAGTGCCTTTTTCAGCATTGAAATCTTTTGATAAAGATGATGCCGACACTAAAGTTTTGCCGCTTACATCGTCAATGATCTGCGCGTAAATTCCTTTATTACTCCTATATACTGACAGACGCGGACGTGCCGAAGAACCCGAAAGACGTTTTCTGATCCCCTTCTTAATTCTGTCTCTTCTTGATAATTTAGCTCCCATGACGATTATTTTTTAGATGCTGATTTACCTGCTTTTCTTCTCAATACTTCGCCAACAAACTTGATACCTTTACCCTTGTAAGGCTCTGGTGCACGTAACGAACGAATTTTTGCCGCTACCTGGCCGATCAGTTGTTTATCAATTGACTCCAAAATAATGGTCGGGTTTTTACCCTTGTCAGCAGTTGTTGTAACTTTAATTTCTTTTGGTAACTCAAATACATAGTGGTGAGAGTATCCCAGCACCAAGTCTAAAGTATTACCTGTATTTGTTGCACGGTAACCTACACCCACTAATTCCTGCTCTACTTTGTAACCTGTGGTTACGCCCGTTACCATGTTATTGATAAGCGCACGGTACAAACCGTGTAATGCTTTGTGACGTTTTTGGTCAGAAGGGCGTTTTACAACCAAATTTCCTTCTTCCTGTTCAACAGTGATATCACTGTCAACCGCCTGGTGCAACTCACCTTTAGGGCCTTTTACAGTAACAACATTATCTGCTGATACAGTAATTGTAACCCCCTGTGGTAGTGCTATAGGTGATTTTCCTACTCTTGACATTGCTTAATTTCCTCCTATTAATAAACGTAGCATAAAACTTCGCCACCAACATTTTGCTGACGTGCTTCTTTATCGGTCATTACACCTTTTGAAGTCGACAGGATGGCGATACCTAAACCATTTAATACTCTTGGCATAGTATCCATGCCTGCGTATTTCCTCAAACCTGGTTTACTGATGCGCGAAATGCTGCGTATAGCAGATATTTTTGTTATCGGGTGGTACTTCAAAGCTACCTTAATAGTACCCTGAGGACCATTGTCTTCAAACTTAAAATTGGCAATGTAACCTTTGTCGAAAAGCACTTTCGTGATTTCCTTTTTTAGATTTGATGCAGGAATTTCAACAACCCTATGGTTGGCCTTAATAGCATTCCTTACTCGTGTAAGATAATCTGCGATTGGATCTGTATTCATTTTATTCTTTTATGATAGTGGTTTCCGTGGACCTGCTATCGGTTAATTTTTAGCTTAAAGCGAAAAGCAGAAAGACCAAAGCTTTTTGCTTTCGGCTTTTTGCTTTCAGCTCAATTACCAGCTTGCTTTCTTCACTCCCGGGATTTTGCCGGCAAGGGCCATTTCACGGAAAGTTACACGTGAAATCCCAAACTGGCGCATGTACCCGCGGGGGCGGCCTGTTAATTTACAGCGGTTGTGTAATTTTACCGGAGACGATGCTTTTGGTAAAGCATCCAAACCTGCATAATCACCTTCTGCTTTAAGGGCCGCTCTTTTTTCAGCGTATTTAGCAACTAATTTAGCACGTTTTACTTCGCGTGCTTTTACACCTTCTTTAGCCATTTGTAGTTGTATTTTGATTTTTAAATGGTAATCCAAATTGTTTCAACAACTCCAATGCTTCAACATCATTTGTTGCCGAGGTTACAAAGGTAATATCCATACCCTGAATTTTATTGATCTTGTCGATATTAATCTCAGGGAATATAATTTGTTCAGATATACCTAAAGTATAATTTCCGCGTCCGTCAAAACCTTTGTCGTTGATGCCTTTGAAATCGCGGATACGCGGTAAAGCAACTGCGATCAAACGGTCAAGGAATTCGTACATAGTATTGTCGCGTAAAGTAACACGTACGCCAATCGGCATGTTTTTACGTAACTTAAAGTTTGATATATCCTTTTTTGATTTCGAGGAAACTGCCTGCTGACCGGTAATGGTGGTTAGTTCAGTAATTGTACTTTCGATAAGTTTTTTATCAGTAGTAGCGCCGCCAACACCCTGGTTGATCGCTATTTTTTCAAGTTTAGGAACCTGCATTACGCTCTTGTACTGAAATTTGTCTTTCAGTGTAGTGCGGATCTCGTCCTTATACTTCGTTTTTAATCTTGGTACGTATTCCATTACTTAATTTCCTCTCCTGATATTTTTGCCACTCTTACTAATTTGCCGGCATCATTTTTTTTGCGGCCAACACGTGTTGGTTTTCCTGTTTTAGGATCAACCAGCATCAGGTTTGAAATATGAATAGCAGCTTCCTGCTTTACAATTCCACCATTTGGTTTAGCAGCATTTGGCTTGGTATGTTTTGATACCAGGTTGGCACCTTCAACAATAGCACGGCCTTTATCTAATATTACTTCTAATATTTTACCCTGGGCTCCTTTTGAATCACCGGCAATAACCTTTACAAGGTCGCCTTTTTTGATTTTTAATTTGGCAGGTTGTTCTTGTTTTTTCTTTTCCATATTACAATACCTCCGGTGCTAATGATACAATTTTCATAAATTGTTTCTCACGTAATTCTCTTGCAACCGGGCCAAAGATACGTGTGCCTCTCGGCTCATCCTGGTTATTTAACAAAACCGCGGCATTGTCATCAAAACGGATATAAGAACCATCTTTACGGCGGATCTCTTTTTTGGTGCGAACTACTACAGCTTTTGAAACGGTACCTTTTTTAACGTTACCTGATGGTATGGCGCTTTTTACGGTAACTACTATCTTATCGCCGATAGAGGCATACCTTTTACCGGTACCGCCCAACACACGGATCACTAAAACTTCTTTAGCGCCGCTGTTATCAGCTACATTTAATCTTGATTCCTGTTGTACCATTTTATTTAGCCCTTTCTATTATTTGAACTAATCTCCAGTTTTTGTTCTTGCTCAGCGGGCGTGTTTCCATAATCAATACGGTATCGCCTATACCACAGGTATTTTCCTGATCGTGGGCCATAAATTTGGTAGTTTTCTTAACGAACTTACCATAGATAGGGTGTTTTACTTTCCTTTCTACAGCAACAACAATAGATTTTTCCATCTTATTGCTAACTACCAGGCCGGTACGTGTTTTTCTTAAATTTCTTTCCATTTTTCCCGATGCTTTAAAAATTATTCAGAAGCTGCCGCCGATTTACGTTTTGTAATTTCAGTATTTAAACGGGCGATGTCCTTACGCACTTTTGTGATCCGCAAAGGGTTTTCAATAGCAGAAACCGCGTGTGCAAATTTCAGCTTGGTAAGATTAGTCTTCTCCTCGCTGATCCTGGCAACCAATTCTTCAGTTGACAACTCCAAAATTTCTGAGTTCTTCATTTTTCTATTAGTTTTTGAGTTTTTAGTTTCAAGCCCACCTTATCCAACTGATAACTGCAAACTCAAAACTGCTAACTTTTTTTATTTATGCTTCTACGTAATCCCTACGTACTATAAACCTGGTTTGCACCGGTAATTTTTGGGCTGCCAGGCGCAATGCTTCCTTAGCTACATCCAAAGGCACACCTTCTGCTTCAAAAATTATCCTTCCGGGGCGTACTACCGCAACCCAATATTCGGGCGCACCCTTACCTTTACCCATACGTACTTCTGCTGGTTTTTTAGTTACCGGCTTGTCAGGGAATATCCTGATCCACACCTGTCCCTCACGTTTCATAAAACGTGTCACAGCAATACGTGCAGCTTCGATCTGGCGGCTGGTGATCCAGGCCGGTTCGAGTGATTTTATACCGAAAGATCCGAATGAAAGCTCAGCGCCACGGGTGGCGTTTCCTTTCATTTTGCCTTTTTGCATCTTTCTGAACTTCGTTCTTTTTGGCTGTAGCATTTTCTTAAGTATTGAGATATGAGATGTGAGATATGAGACCTTATCAAAAGCGCCTTCTTACCAAAAATCCTCTATCCTGTTATTTTATTACTTTACTATTGTGATTCTGACGATTGACACGAAATGTTTTCTCACATCTCACATCTCACATCTCAAATCTAATTATTATCTCTTTCCTGGGCCGCCGGGACGATTTCCACCCGGACGACTTCCACCTGCACCCGGTCCGCCTGTGCGGCCTGGTCCACCCGGACGGCTTCCGCCACCACGCTGGCCACCAGCGCCCGGACCACCTGGCCCGCCTCTGCGGTCACCGCCTGGTTTACGGTCGCCTCTGCGTTCGCCACCGCGCTCGCCGCCTCTTTCATTGCCGCCACGACCGCCGAAGCCTGCCGCGCCGCCTTCAGGGCGTCCGCCTTTGCCGCTTGCGCTGCTTGCACCACCAATATTTGGTGATAAGTCGCGTTTGCCGTAAACTTCGCCTTTGCAGATCCAAACCTTAACACCTATTTTACCATAGGTAGTTAATGCTTCGGCTAATGCATAATCAATGTCTGCACGGAAAGTATGTAATGGAATTCTTCCTTCTTTATATTGTTCAGTACGTGCCATTTCCGCACCGCCTAAACGGCCTGATGTCATTACTTTTATTCCTTCGGCACCCATTCTCATGGTTGAAGCAATAGTAGTTTTCATGGCACGACGGAATGAAATACGTGCTTCGAGTTGTTTTTCGATGCCTTCTGCAACTAATTGTGCATCAAGCTCAGGCCTTTTGATCTCAAAAATGTTTATCTGAACATCTTTTTTGGTCA
>JBIOHE010000179.1:0-8839 GCA_044448725.1 Sphingobacteriales bacterium
GTAATTGTATTTGCCCCTACGCTCAAACTGATGCTCCCTGATGCTGTGCCCGATGCTACGGCTATCCCGTTTACCTTTACTGTCGCCGTTGGGTCAACAGTAGTCGGGGTTCTGTTACCGATGTGGTTGCATTGCTCACGTTTCCTGTATAACTGAGTATTCCCGGTGCTGTCTGGGTCAGCGCGGTAGCCGGGGTCAGCGTAAAATGGCTTAATGCCGCATTGGTTGATGCCGCACGGGTTACTGTTACCGTATAGGTTTTGGTTGTTACGCCATCCTGAGCGGTTACCACTGTGGTGATGGTATTTGGGCCTACTGTTAGTGGAATACTTGCAGATGCTGCCCCTGATATTACCGCAATACCATTTATGGTTATCGTTGCCATAGGGTCAGTAACCGTTGGTGTTATAGTGACAGAACTTATCCCGTTCCCGACATTTGTGGTATAAGTCGTGGCTCCGCCGGCAAATACCGGACTTAAAGTGCCGGTACTTATGACCAGATTTGAAAGCGTGGCAATTGCCGCTACTGAAACTTTGATATTTACAATCGCCGAGTTGCTTCCCGATCCATTATAGGCTGTTACCGTATAGTTCGTCGCCGGGCTTACTATTGTTGGCGTGCCGGTAATCGTTCCAGTAGCATTGCTAAAGCTTAGACCAGCCGGCAAGGTTGTACCCAAGTAGTACCCCCCCGACGGTATAATCTTTTTAACAGCTTTATTGCTAAAATCCGAAACATACACATTGCCTGCCTGGTCTACGGCAACATCGCTTGGGTTATTAAAACCTGAGCCGATAATAACCGGGGTATTGCTGCCCGCAGGGATTTCTTTTACTGCACTTGCATTTTGGTCGGCTACAAAAATATTACCCGAGGCATCTACAGCTACCCCTTCGGGGCCTGCAAAGCCAGAGCCCAGCACTATAGTGGAGCCGTCATTTATCAGTATCTTTTTCACATAACCATTACCGCGATCGGCTACATAAATATTACCGGCAGCGTCAACCGCTACGCCCGTTGGCAAATTAAAACCCGCGCCGATTGCAACAATTGAACCGCCCCCAACCGGAATCTCCTTCACCGCATTGTTTAGTTGATCGGCTACAAAAACGTTGCCAAGGGCATCAACCGCCACACCGTATGGACCATGGAATCCCGTACCTATAACAACAGGGGTACCATTGCCAGCCGGGATCTTTTTCACTACGTTGTTGCCATAATCGGCAACATAGATATTACCGGCAGCATCTATTGCAACACCGGTCGGGCCGCTGAAACCCGACCCTAAAGTGATGACCGGGCCACCGTTAGCAGGTATTTTTTTTATGTACGGCATGCCTTCGTCGGCTAAATATACATTCCCTGTAGCATCAACCGCAACACCCGTTGGTAAAGCAAAGCCCGAGCCCAATAAAACCGGGCTGTTGCTATACCCCGCTGCCGCAACCATTGTGCTGGTTGGTACCAAAGGCGCAATTGCGGTATTTACAGCATAGCTTTGAGGGCCTTGATAGCTGATAGTAAGAACATTAACCTGGATATTTACTATAGCAAAACCGCTACCCTGAAGGTTATATGCGGTAACGGTATAATTTGTCACCGGGCTTGCTGCAGTAGGTATTCCTGTGATAACGCCACTATTGGGATTTAAGCTCAAACCTGGCGGTAATACCGGACTTATATAATAACCACCAACTGGGTTAATTTCCTTCACTGCGCTATTGAGATAATCAGCCACATAAACGTTTCCGGCGCCATCAATTGCAACTCCTGCCGGCGAATTGAATCCAGAGCCAAGTGAAACAGGCGAGCCGTTGCCCGCAGGAATTTTTTTAATGATATTATTCCCGTAGTCTCCTACAAAAACATTTCCAAGATTATCTACGGCAATTCCGTATGGTTGATTAAATCCTGAACCAATGGTAACAATTGGGCCTCCCAACACAGGAATCTCTTTTACTAAGTTATTACCATTATCGGTCACAAACACGTTTCCGACTGCATCAACTGCAACGCCATAAGGCCTGCTAAAACCCGAACCAAGTGTCTTTATAATGCCGCTGTTCGCTACAATTTCTTTAACTGCGTTATTGCCAAGATCGGCGACAAATATGTCACCCACGGCGTCAACGGCTACACTGAGTGGTTCACTAAAGCCTGATCCCAATGTAATGGGCGTACCGCCGCCAACCGGGATTTTTTTTACCGCATTATTACCGTCGTCAGCTACATATACATTCCCGGCCGCATCCACAGCTACTCCTGATGGCCCCGAAAAACCTGACCCCAAAGTAACGGGTGTACCGCCGCCAACCGGGATTTTTTTTACCAACCCATTATTAAAATCAGCAACGTAAATATTGCCGGCAGCATCCACAGCAACGCCACTTGGGTTTCTAAAGCCCGCGCCTAAAGTGACAGGCGTGCTATTATAAGCTGCTGCACCAACACCAACACTGACTGGCGTCAACGGCGCAATAGCTGTCCCCGTAAAATAGGCTTGCGGTGTGTTGTAGTTAATGGTCGGTGGTGGCGGCGGCAATATCTGTATACTCACCCCGGATGAAGTACCCCCGCCTTGGTTATAACCAGTGATAGTATAATTTGTTGCAGCATTTGCTTTTATTGGTGTGCCGCTTATAACACCGGTGAGGTTATTAAAATTTAAGCCAACAGGCAAAAAAGAGTTTAGGTAGTAGCCACCGGCAGGCATAATTTCCTTAACAGCAAAGTAGTTTTCATCGGTTATATAAATATTGCCTGCGGCGTCCAGCGCTACATCGGTGGGCGTATTTAGTCCCGAAGCCAATAGAACCGGAGTATTGCTGCCTGCCGGTATTTCTTTTATAGCGGTATGACCGGCATCAGCCACAAACAAATTCCCGGCAGCATCGATTTTTAAACCAAACGGCAGGCTGAAGCCCGAACCCACCGTAATTGTACTGCCATCAATGGCCAGAACTTCTTTTACTGCATTATTTCCGTAATCGGCCACATAAACATTTCCGGCGCCATCAACGGCTACCCCAATTGGCTTAATAAAACCCGAACCTATAACGATTGGCACCCCTCCGCCGGCAGGGATCTCCTTTACCTGATTGTTATTTAAATCGGCCACATACAGGTTATTGGCAGCATCCAGCGCTAAACCAAAAGGTTGACTGATTGCTGTGCTATAAGTAGATACTGCGCCTCCAACTGCCGCTATTTTCTTGATAGCATTGTTGTTATTATCAGCAACGTAAACATTGCCGGCTGCATCAACTGCTATACCATCAGGCAAATTGAAGCCCGTGCCAATTACCACGGGAATGCCACCACCAACAGGAATTTTGTAAACGGAGCTATTACCTGCGTCTACAACATAAATATTCCCGGCGGCATCGGTCGCTACTTGCCGTGGATTTATAAACCCTGATCCTTTATTTACCAGTGCGTTGCTATAACCCGCAGAACTTACCCCGCTGCTTGTGGGAGCAAGCGCCGCAATAACATTACCTGCAACATAGGTTTGCGGACTTGCATAACTGATAGCAGGAGCTGGCGGAAGATTAACTTTAATATTAACGGATGCAGAAGTGCTGCCGGTAGCATTATAGGCAGTAATTATATAGTTTGTAGCGGGGTTGCCCGTTGCCGGTGTGCCGCTTATAACGCCGGTAGCACTGTTAAAACTTAAACCAACAGGTAAAAATGTGTTTAAATAAAAGCCGCCGACAGGTATAAGTTCTTTAATTGTTACATTATTTTCATCAGCAACATAAATGTTACCGGCCGCATCCAAAGCCACATCGGTTGGCGCACCAAATCCTGAAGCTAATGTAACCGGCGTGTTGCTGCCAGCCGGGATCTCTTTTAATGCTGTGTGGCCCGCATCGGCTACAAATACGTTTCCGGCGGCATCAACCTTTACACCAAACGGAAGGCTAAAGCCCGAGCCTATTGTAATGGTGTTACCACCTCCGGTGGCTGTGGGTGCAAGCACTTCTTTGACGGCATTATTGCCGTAATCGGCCACGTAAACGTTGCCGGCGCCGTCAACAGCTACACCAAGCGGGCTATTAAAGCCGCTGCCAATGGTTATAGCAGTTCCCCCACCTGCCGGAATCTCCCGTACTACATTATTGGTATTATCGGCCACGTACAAATTATTTGCGGCATCAATTGCTAAACCAAATGGATGGTTTACTGCAGTGCTATAAGTTGATATTGAGCCGCCTGCGGCTGCTATTTTTTTTATCGCATTATTATTACTATCGGCTACGTAAACATTGCCGGCAGCATCCACCGCAATACCATCGGGAGAATTAAATCCGGTGCCAATGGTAACAGTGCCGCCGCCTGCAGCGGGGATCTTGTATACCGAATTTGTTGTATAATCTACTACATATACATTGCCGGCGGCATCAGTGGCTACCTCACGGGGGTTGGTAAACCCTGAACCTTTATTTACAGTACTGCTGCTATAGCCGGCAGCGGCCACACCGCTGCTTGTTGGCGATAACGATGTAATTGCAGTACCTGCCAGGTAGGTTTGCGGGCTGCTATAGCTGATTGTGGGCAAAGCAATTGCATCTGCTTTTAATAGATGCTTTTTAATGCTATTATAGGAATAAATATATTTGCCGGTATGCTTATTGGCAGGCTTAATTCCCGCCAACGATTCACCGCATAAACAAATCAAAACCACAGTTAGCACTAAAGGAAGTCTGCAGTTAAAAACTGATTTCAGCAGCGTCTGTTTTAAGGAAGGTAAACGAGTTTTCATAAATCCGGTTCTTTTCAATGATTGTATTATTTCTTCGTAAAACCGAATGAAGGAAGGCGAGCGTTATTTGTTCTTGCCAATCGCTGATCACCAGGCTTTTGATGATACGAAAGTGGGGAATACGACAACGCAAGGCAATAATAGGAGCTTATGATTTTGGAGAAAGGAGATTTGAATCAAGAGCAACGAATCAGAAAAAGAAAAGTATATTGAATAACAAATATCGAATGCGGAAGTTCACTTGATTATTCAACATTCTAAATTCATTATTCGATATTAATTACCTTTGAAAACGCGATCCGGCGCTATTAAATCGGGTCGTTTATCAGGCGCTCACGGATCGCTTTCGCCACAGCTTCCGATTTGGAGTTAACATGAAGCTTTTTGTAAATATTGCAGATGTGTGTGCATACCGTTCCCATGCTGATAAAGCATCGGGCCGCAATCATCTTATAACTATCGCCTTTTACCAGGCAGCCTAAAACATCTTTCTCGCGGGAGGAAAGATCATACTCGTTTTTTGTAATATTTTTCTTTTCGCTAAAAAACTCAAGCACCTTTCGGGCTATGCTGGCATTCATCGGCGCTCCGCCCTGGCTAACTTCAGTAATGGCTTCCATTATTTTGGCGGGAGTTGTTTTTTTTAGCAGGTAGCCAGCAGCCCCGGATCGCAGCGCATCGAATATCTTTGCGCTGTCGTCATACGAGGTAAGTATCAAAACATTTATTCCAGGGAAATGGCTTTTAATCAGGGCGGTAGCCTCAATGCCATTAAGGCCGGGCATATCAATATCCATCAGGATGACATCAGGACGGTTTTGATTTAAATTTTCAAGCAAACGGTTACAGTCAGGATAGATACCGGCGATAGCAAAACCCGGCGTACCCGAAATGAGGTAGTACAAGCTATCGCGCAAAGCGCTGTTATCATCAAATACAGAAACCCCGATATCCAATTTTATAGATTTTTAACTTGTAAAGATAGACCGCTGTTGCGCGTTCACAATAATATATTTATATGATATTAACCAGCAGCTTCGTTTCAGTTCCTTTATTTAGTCCCGTTGTTACCTGTAAGGTACCGTTAATTTCAATGGCTCTTTTTTGCATATTTTTGAGCCCATTGCGGGTGTTTTTTGCATTAATGTCATAGCCTTTGCCATCGTCGCTGATTATCATTTGGAGCTGGTTATTTAATTTGCTCACAGAAACTTTCATTGCTGAACAGGCGGAGTGCTTAAGTACGTTGTTAATACATTCCTTAAAAATTAAAAATATGTTTTTACGTACATCCATTTTTAAGCGGGTTTTCAGTATGTCTTCCTGTATGGTTATTTCAAATTGTATATTCCGGGCTTCCAGCAAAGGAATTGCAAATTCCCGCATCCGAACCGCGAGGTCATTAAAGTGATCATTTTGCGGGTTCACAGCCCAAACAATATCATCCATCGCGTCAAGCATTGCGCGGGAATGAAAAGAAATATGGCCAATAATCTCTCTCGTCTGTTCGGACGGTGCTTCCTGCCTTAATTGTTTATCAGCTACCTCGCTAAAAATTGAAATGCTGCTTAATGCCGAGCCAATGTCATCGTGAAAATCGGAGGCGATCTTTTCCCTTAGTCTTTCGATCGCTAAAATGTTTTTTATTCTATATCTGTATAAATTGTATAAACCAAAAGCAATAGTCAGAATTACTAAGCCCCTAAACCACCAAGTCTCCCAATAAGGTGGGCGAATAACAAAAATTACTGAAGCCGTTTGATTGTTCCAGTTGCCATTTTTATTACCACTTTGAACATAAAAAGTATAATCTCCCGGCTGAAGCTGTGCATAATTGGCGTTGCGCTGGTCCCCGGTGTATTGCCAGTCTGCATCAGCCCCCTTAAGCCTGTAGCGAAAATTGATATGGCTGGGATCGGTATATAAAAAGGCTGTAAAAGCTATATTTATGGAATTTTGCGAATGGTTGAAAACCAATTTCTGGCTGGTTATTTGATTGGGATGCTGCTGTAAGACTGCGCGGTTGTTTACATATAACCCCTCAATTACCGGGGCAGATGGCGCTAAAACATTATTTGGTTCGGGCGTAAAATAGGCATAGCCGTTTCTAAACCCGACAACAATGTCGTTATTGATAATGGTATAAGGTGACCCGGGGAAAATCAACGTCGACGTTGTTGTGAGCTCAGCTCTTGCTGACTTTCCGGTACTCAAATCGTAGTTCAGGATACCTGTTTCGGCGCTTATCCAAACCATATTATTTACGCAAAGGAGGCTTGCGCAATCTGGTTTAAATGAACCAGCTATGGAGTTTACAATTTTAAAGCTTTTTGTTTGTTTATCAAATATGGTTAAACCATCTCCCGCAGCGCACACTATCCGGTTTTTTGGCGCATTGCTTACATCAAATAAATAATAATCAGATATCCCACCCTGCCCCCGGTAAATTGCCGTTGCCTGGGTGGATACATTATAACTAAACAACCCGCCCCTTGATGCAATCCAAAGTATTCCATTGTCATAAAAGCCATTTAGCAGGTCGTATTTAAGCAAAACTTCCGTTTTTTTGGATTTATTATTTTGTGAAGCAACGCTGATTTGATGAGTGACAAGGTTATATTTAAACAGCCCCTTGTTGGTGGTAATAAAACATGTATTAATATCCGTCATTATTATCCTTCGAATGTTATATACCAGGCTGAGCGAATCGGGAACCGGTAATTTTTCTTGGCGCACAACACCCGTTTGCGGGTCCCATTCTAATATTTTTTTCTGTGTCGCCAAAAGCAGCCTGTTTTTTGAAATCTGTACAAAGTCAACTACCTTTTGCGTTAATGGGTCTGTAGTATATCTCCTTTCGATATTCTTTGTTTTCCAGTTCATCAAAATCATTCCCCGCGTATAGGACGACATCCAGACTTTTGTGCTGTCATATTTATCGCGGGCAATTTTACTGATATTGAGATCATCGGTACTGCTTCTGCTAAGGTACCGCGTTTTCCACTGCTGGTTATCCGCATCAAACATACTGATCCCCGACCCTGTGCCAATCCATAGCCTTCCTTTTTTATCAGCAAACAGTCTGTTAACTATATTGCTGGCCAAACTAAATGGATTTCTGTCGTCATGCACATAAGTAAACTCTATCCTTTTTAAATTGATATTATATAACATCAGCCCTCCGTCAGTGGCTAAAAAAAGATGGTTCTTTTCTTTGTCCCGGGGAAGAAATAGCAGGTCATTTATTGAAACACCTTTTGTATCGTTACTTGCCGGCGAAATATCTTTTAGGCTTTTAAACGTAAACAAGCCATTATCCGTGCCTAAAAAAACTGTTCCGCCGTTTGTTGCAAACGTAAATATTTTAACCAGAGCGTGATTATATGTTAAAGTATTAGCCGACCATGTGTCTCTTTTTATGTTGTAAGTGTATACTTTTTCGCGGCTTGATATTAGCAGGGTGCTGTCATTTATCAAATACGTTCCTAACGAATTATCAATATTGGTGAGCGATGTAAACGATATTTTTAACGACTCCAGATCTACCTTTGCTAAGCCATAATCACAAATAAACCACAAATTATTTTTTTGGAAGCAAAAGCTTTGACTTGTGGTAATAGGGTGTTTCGCATCGGACTGAACGTATCTAAATTTGCCGCTTGCATCATCATAATAACACAACCCGGAGGAATTTATCCAAATACGGCCGTTATTATCAGCCGCAATATCTGTAGAATTAGACCTTAATGCTCCTGGTTCCTGGTTAAAGCTGTTAAACTCCATCGTTTTGTAACCATCAAATTTTTGCAGTCCCTCGGTGCTTGTCCAAACGTATCCATACTTGTCTACGGCTAAACCGGGTATTTCCCGGCTGACGAAATGGTTCTGGCTGTTAAAATTCTCAAAGCGCCAATCAGCATTTGGCGTAAATGCCTGGGCAAAAACATAAAATGGAAAATATAAAAACAATATGCCCAATCCAAATTTGACCATAAAATTTAAACTTCGATAAATGAGGATTAAGAATATAGCACTTAATAATATTTTAAATGTACATAAATATATGGA
>JBIOHE010000180.1:0-8836 GCA_044448725.1 Sphingobacteriales bacterium
CATTTGAGAACATGATTAATATGCCATAGATTGGAGACATATCATATACATATCAACGGAATTGTGCAGGGTGTAGGTTTCAGGCCGATGGTTTACCATTTGGCAAGGGAACTGGACCTGAAAGGCTATGTAAAAAATGACAGCAACGGCATAAATATTTTCTTTAATGCTGCTGAAGATGGTGCAAACTCGTTTTTTGAGAAAATAAAACTTGCCGCGCCTCAAAATTCAAAAGTTATTTCAGCAAGGCTTGTTAAAACAGCTGAACAAAAGTTTACTGATTTTTCAATAATTGTGGAAGATGATGATATGTGCCAAAAACAGGTGTTATTATCGCCGGATATGGCTGTTTGCCCGGGTTGCCTTGCCGAATTACACAATGTAAATAACCGCCGGTACCGGTATCCATTTATCACCTGTACCCAATGTGGGCCCAGGTATTCAATTATCGGCAATGTGCCATACGAAAGACATGCTACGACAATGCAGGGTTTTTCGATGTGTAAAACGTGTGCCGGGGAATACTCAAATGTTGAAGACCGGAGATTCTTTTCGCAAACCAACTCATGTACCGATTGCGGCATCAGGCTTGGTTTGTACCAGGACGCATCAACAAAGCCGGCAAACAATACAGAAACAGTTTTATCCGCTATCAAAAACTTGCTGGTAGAGGGTAAAATACTCGCAGTAAAGGGCATCGGTGGCTATATCCTGATATGCGATGCAAATAATCCACACGCAATCCGATTATTAAGGGGCCGTAAACACCGGCCAACCAAACCCTTTGCAGTTTTATATCCTGACATCGAAAGTGTTGAAAACAGTTTTGAGCTAAGTGAGCAGGAAAAAACATTATTGGAAAGTACCGCGGCGCCCATCGTGTTGTTGTATCCTAAACAGGCTGCATTTACCGATCTTGCTGTTTCAGCCATAGCGCCGGGCTTAAAAAGGATCGGGGTGATGATCCCTTATAATCCACTTTTTGATTTAATTGCCAGGGACTTTGGAAAACCGTTGATCGCGACAAGCGCCAACATTTCGGGCTCGCCGATTATTTATAAAGATGAAGACGCCCTGGATTATTTATTTGATATAGCTGATTATGTTGTTACCCATGATCGTGAGATCATTATCCCCCAGGATGACAGCGTAGTGCAGGTTTCAAAATACACAAAGCAAACAATTGTTTTACGGCGTTCAAGGGGGTATGCGCCATCCTTCATCAGTTATAAACCAAAAAGCAGTCAGTGCATCCTGTCAGCAGGCGCATTTTTAAAAAGCAGTTTTACCCTTGCAGTAAACGGGAATATTTTTGTGAGCCAGTTTTTAGGCAGCGGAGAAAGCTTTGAATCGCAATTGATGTACAGGCATACTTTGGAACATTGGCTGAATATGTACGCTGTAAGGCCTGACGTTATTATTGCCGATAAGCACCCCGGTTATTTCTCACGGCAATATGCCCGCGAACTGGCCGAAGAATTTGAGGTTGATTTAAAACTGGTGCAGCACCACGAAGCCCATTTCGCAGCAGTACTTGCCGAAAATAATTTATTACATAAGAATGAACCCGTTTTAGGGGTAATTTGGGACGGTACCGGCTTTGGTAACGATGGAAATATATGGGGCGGTGAGTTTTTTAACTACGAAAACAATGAAATACGGCGGATTAATCATTTTGACTATTTCCCGACCATTGCAGGCGATAAAACTGCTTTAGAACCGCGTATTGCTGCATTATGTGCCTTGCATGAAGTCCCGGAACGATCAACCTTTCTTAAAGAAAAATTCACCTCTGCCGAATGGAATAATTACCGCTCACTGATAAAAACAGCAAATCTTTTTACCTCGTCCGCCGGAAGGATATTTGACGCTGTTGCGTCGATGCTGGGTATATGCGACAAACAAACTTACGAAGGCGAAGCCGCCATGTATTTGCAAACACTGGCTGAGGATTATGTTGCTGAAAACGGTTTAACAATGGATGGGTCCTATTTTACAGAGGGCGTACATTTAAACCGGGTACACACTGCTGTATTAATGCGGGGAATAATGCTGGATATCGAAAATGGCAAAGCAGGAAACTATATTGCTGCCAAATTTCACTATTCACTGGTTTGTTTGATTGGCAGTATTGCCATCGATGTTAATTACATTTGTTTTAGCGGAGGTGTTTTTCAAAATGCATTGTTAGTCGACTGGGTTAAAAACAAATACGCGGGCAAGTACCAATTGTATTTTCACCGGGAATTATCACCAAATGACGAGAACATTTCTTTCGGACAAATGGTTTATTATGAAAATAACATAACAACTGCTCCTGTCGCCGGTCAGGTTAAAAGAAATAAGCCCGAAGCGGATTCAGATAATGATCCGAAAAATATAAAAAAAATATACGATTCAGTAATATGAAATATGTATCGGAATTTCGTTCACCCGAAGTAGTGGATGCCCTTTTAAAAGAGATCAGGCAAACTGTAAAAGGAAACTGGAACATTATGGAAGTGTGCGGCGGACAAACACATTCACTGGTTAAAAACGGTATCCTTAATATGCTGCCGTCAAATGTGCAAATGGTGCATGGGCCCGGCTGCCCGGTTTGCGTTACGCCGGTCAATCTTATCGACAAAGCGGTTCACCTGGCAATGGATCATAAGGTGATCCTTTGTTCGTATGGCGATATGATCCGCGTGCCCGGAAGCGGTATGAGCCTGCTCGAAGCAAAATCAAAAGGCGCGGATGTCCGCATTTTATACTCACCGCTCGAAGCTGTTAAAATCGCCAGAGAAAACCCTGACAGGGAAGTTGTTTTTTTTGCCGTAGGGTTTGAAACCACCGCACCGGCCAATGCGCTTTCTGTGATCCATGCTTTTAAGGAAGGCGTAAAAAATTATTCTATCCTTACCTCTCATGTTTTGGTGCCACCGGCCATGGAAGCTATAATGAGCGATCCGGAATGTAAGGTAGATGCATTTTTAGGCGCAGGGCATGTTTGCGCTATTATGGGCATTGGGGAGTATTACCCGATTGTTGAAAAATATAAAGTGCCGATTGTTGTTACCGGCTTTGAACCCGTGGATCTGCTCGAGGGTATTTTAATGGCGGTTAAGCAACTGGAAAAAGGTGAATATAAACTGGAAAACCAATATACCCGCGTAGTTGAAACCGGGGGTAATAAAAACGCTGTTAAGGCCATCGACGAAATATTTGAGGTGACCGACAGGGAATGGCGTGGTATCGGTGAAATACCCCGGAGCGGGTATGGGGTAAAAGAGCAATACAGCGCTTATGACGCAGTTAAGAAATTTAAAATTGATATTGCCGAATCGCATGAAGATTTAACTTGTTTATCGGGCGAGGTAATGAAAGGGAAGATAAAGCCGGACCAATGCCCTAACTTTGGAACAAAATGTACGCCTGTGCAGCCATTGGGCGCGCCTATGGTCAGCAGCGAAGGGGCGTGCGCCGCCTACTATAATTTTCATATAGCAACTGTTTTGGAAGTCATTGGTCATTAAGTCATTTGTCATTAGGTCATTGGATATTTATAAAATATAAAACAACTCACCACTCACTATTCACAACTCACCACTATGAATCTTTCCTGTCCCATACCCAAACTCGATTTTGACGCCATTAATTTGGGACATGGCAGCGGCGGGACGCTTACCAGCCAGTTATTAGAGGCGGGCGTATTCAAATTGCTTGAAAACGAGCTGCTCAATAAAAAGCACGATGGCGCCATTTTTAACCTTGATGGAAAAGTAGCCATGAGTACCGATACCTACGTGGTATCGCCTATATTTTTTGAAGGCGGGAACATCGGGGATCTTGCGATTAACGGGACGGTGAATGACCTGGCCATGTGCGGTGCGTCAGCAAAATACCTTACCCTTGGGTTTGTGCTGGAGGAAGGTTTGAAAATGACCGAATTTTGGGAGATCCTGGTCAGCATAAAAACAGCCTGCGAAGCGGCAGGGGTGCAAATAGTTACAGGCGATACCAAAGTGGTTGAAAGGGGCAAAGGCGATAAGCTATTTGTAAATACTACGGGGATTGGCATTGTTCATCCAAAGGCTGATATTGATGCAGCAAACATAAAGGCAGGCGATAAAATTATCCTGAGCGGCCCGCTGGCAAGGCATGGCATCACCATTATAAGCCATCGGCAGGGATTGCAGTTTGAAACCACCATCAGCAGCGATACACGGCCGCTAAACAGGATAGTTTTAGCATTGCTTGATGAATTTGGCGAGCATATCCACTTTTTACGCGACCCGACAAGGGGAGGGCTGGCGACCGTATTAAACGAAATTGCCGCAGAAGCAAAGCTGGGCGTCAACATCTCGCAAAAAGATATTCCTGTGGAGGATGAAGTTTACGGCGCCTGCGAAATGCTGGGTTTCGACCCTTTGTATGTAGCTAACGAAGGTTTATTTGTTGCCATAGTTGATGCTGCCATTGCAGACAAATTTTTAAAAAAGTTACAGCAATGGGAGCACGGTTCAATGGCAGGCATTGTGGGGGAGGTGACTAAGGATCATCCCCGGCAGGTAATAATGAAAAGTAATGTCGGCGGTCGCAGGGTAGTAAATATGCTGCCGGGTGAGCAATTGCCCAGGATCTGTTAAAAAAATCAAACAAATAAATTAAGGATACGCAGAAAATAGTTTTTACAATATTTAACCAAATCAGGTATGTTCACCTTTCCTCTTTTACTGACAATTTACGCCGGGTTTACCCATGCTTTTGAAGCCGATCATTTACTGGCAGTAAGCAACATCGTTTCCCGGCGCGACCATATCTGGTCGTCGGTTAAAGATGGTATTTTCTGGGGGCTTGGCCATTCATCAACCATCGTCTTTATTGGTGTATTGATGATCTTGTTTAAAGTAGGGATTTCGGAACACAGTTTCCATTATTTTGAGGCGACCGTTGGTTTAATGCTGATTGCGCTGGCCGTTTACCGTTTGATGAAATTTTTTCGCGGCAAAAAACTTATCATACATAAACACGGGCATATTCATACACAAGGGGAACATAAACACCTCCATGTGCATTTTGCGCCGAAACAAAGTTTCAGGCATACCCAATTCCATACCCATACACACGGTCATTCGCATAAACTGGCCTATGGCGTAGGTTTGGTGCATGGTCTTGCCGGCAGCGGGGCTTTAATTATTATAGCCATGTCGCAAATTAAAAGCCCCGCACAGGGAATGATATACCTTGTCATATTTAGTGCCGGTTGTGTCGGCGGTATGCTGGTTGCCGCCGGTTTGTTCAGTGTGCCCTTTTCAAAAAAATTAATACAGGCGCCTGTTCTTCAAAGTATGCTGATAATAGCTACGTCGGTGCTGTGTTTGCTATATGGAGGCAAAGTGATTTATGAAAACTTTATGCTGTTTTGATTGTTTGTTATTGTTGTTTGATTATCAATTATTTAAGTGACCAATGTCATTCTTTATACAATAGTTGGGTCTCAACTTTACATCAATTAATTTTATCCGTCTATTTAAAATGATCTGTTATGAAAACCATCGTAGTACCAACGGATTTTTCACCCGCTGCAGAGAATGCTGCCCGTTATGCTTTGCACCTTGCAAAAGGCCTGCAGGCAGGAATAAAATTATGTAATGCATTTTTGGTCCCCTTAGAAACACCAATGGCCTCGCAGGTGGTATGGCCGCTGGAAGATTATACTTCTATTAAATATGAAACAACGGAAGAATTGAAAATTTTTGCCGAAAAATTATTAGAAGAAGAGAATGTTTTTAATGATAATGAACCTTATCACCCCGTCGTTGAATATAGCAGTGAAGTTGGCTCGGTTGCGGATGTAGTAACTGACCTTGTTGAGGCAGAAAAATCGCCAATGGTGGTGATGGGCATGTCGGGCGCCGGGATGGTGAGCAGATTTATTTTGGGGAGCTGTAGTCGTAAGATGATTGAAAAAGCCAAATTTCCCGTTTTATTAGTGCCGGCTAAATTTATATTTAATGGTGTTAAAAAAATAGCGTTTGCAACTGATTTAAGCAGTGGGGACATTGATGTGATAAATTCTATAACTGGTTTAGCCCAACCGTTTAATGCAGAAATACTTATTGCACATGTTACCGGCGAAACGTATGATAAGCAGGAACACCAGCATAAAGTGGATGCTTTTTTAAATGACATTACCGGGAGAATTAATTATCCTAAAATTTACTACCGGCATATAAAAAGTATGGATGTTGACCATGGGCTGGATTGGCTTGCAGAACATGGTCAAATTGATATACTTGCTATGGTACACCGCCGGCATAGCATAATCGACAGGATTTTTGAGGGTAGTCATACTCAAAAACTTGCCCGCCATATTAAGCTGCCATTACTGGCATTCCCAATTGGTCATCAGCCAATAATATAAAATGGAATTTGGAATGTGCCATTGCAGATACTTGGTCAGTTGCGGACGATGCTATACTGGTCTGTGATGTTTTATGCAATTTGTCGATCCGGATTGCACCGTTAAGATAAACAGGAGTGTATGAAGCTGAATAAGGAATGGCACCTGAAAAACCCTATGCCGAAGAACCCGGCTTTTGAACAAAGGGTTGAATGGCATCTGGCCCATCAGAAAAATTGCGGCTGCAGGCCAATTCCGGTAAAGCTTGCTGATGACATGGCGAAAAGAGGGATCAAATTATAAAATCTGCCGTTCCCGCTTAAATAGCGACATTCGGTTTAAACCAGCGGCAACATTTAGGACCGTAGCCGCCGATTTTACTGTATTCAATTTATGCGCGGCTGAAACTTATCAATAAAATCAAATTTCTGCTGAAATTCCATAATTATAAATATTATTCTTCATTTTTATAGTTTAGATACGGACAACAGTATATAGAGACTTATCTTTGAAATGTGATTTGTGTCATTGGCTATCGCAGGCATAATATCAATTTTTGTTGGATTGACTTATATTATTAAAGTTATATGATGAAAAATATACTTGTACTTACTGATTTTTCAGAGGTTGCGGACAATGCAGCGGAGTATGCGGTAAAATTAGCGGCGGCCTCAAGGGGCCACCTGATTTTATTTCATGCAATAAAAGTTCCGGATGCATCATCCGTAGCACCCGTAACTGAACATGGTGGGCACAAGGTGGATCAGGTTGCCGAAGCATTGGCAAAACTTGAAATAACAGCAAAAAAACTGCGCAACGTTTTACAAGTTGAGCCTGATTTTCATCTCAAAATTAGTTTGTTTACTCAAACCGGGAATTTTGACAATTTCATTGAAAAATTTGTTGCGGATCATCATATTGATCTGATTATTATGGGAGCCCGTCAATCAAATGATTTTCCGGGCTTTTTATTCGGTAATAATATTCGCGGTGTTGTCGATGCGGCACCTTGTCCCATTTTGCTGATCCATCACCGGGTATCTTATCGTCCCGTAAAACATATTTTTTACGTTACGGACCTCCGGTATTGTGACTTAAATACATTAGCGGTTTTAACAAAATTTGCTGCGCCACTAAAGTCCCATATTTCCCTGTTGCATGCTGGTTCCGACGGTTTGCCTGCACTCTTAAACAAGGAAGCTGCAGCGATATTCAGGGATACCATAGTTTCAAACATTAACTACGGCCAGCTCAATTACTACGATAACCACCGGATGGACGCCCAGGCTGCTATCGGTGAGGTAATTGAGAAAAAAGGTATGGATATACTGGCTACAGCCCATAAAAAGTATCATTTTTTCAATCATCTTTTCAGGAAAAACCTGGAAAGGAATATAGCTGTTTTTACACAAATTCCAATACTAATCGTGCCAGGTAATTAAAGTGGCGGATTAATCACTATATTGGTTTCAGAATAAACCCAGCTATGAACCAATCCGAAATTGTATTTCTTGCAGGCCCGCAATCAAGATGGAAAGAATTTAAGTTTACAGTTCAAACCCTGTTTGAACTTATCCGGGGTTTTCGGGCGCTTCATTTTATTGGCCCCTGTATCACCATTTTCGGCTCCGCCCGTTTTAAGGAGGACCATCCCTATTATGATTTAACCCGTAAAGCCTCAGGTGCTTTTGCAAAATTGGGTTTCACCATCCTTACCGGCGGCGGCCCTGGTTTAATGGAAGCGGCTAACCGCGGCGCAAAGGATGTGAAAGGCAGGTCGGTAGGTTGCAATATTGTGCTCCCTGTAGAACAGAAACCAAATCAATACCTCGACAGGTGGATCTACATCAAACACTTTTTCATCCGCAAAATTTTGCTGGTTAAATACTCCTTTGCTTTTGTTGTTATGCCCGGCGGATATGGCACTTTGGATGAATATTTTGAAGCGCTTACCTTAATTCAAACCCATAAGATCAGTAATTTTCCGATCATTATTTTTGGAAAGGAGTACCATAAGGCCCTGGTCGGACATATTGAGGAAATGAAAAAAAACGGGACCATCGCCCCCAATGATGCTCACCTGTTTTTGGTAACAGACAGTATTGATGAAGCTGTTGACCTCATAATTAATAAAAGCATCAAACAATTTAACCTCAAGCCGGAAAATAGAATCAGACCGTTCCGGTGGCTGTTGGAGGAAGTGTGGGAAAAATAGCAGGTTCTTATGACCGTTCGTGCGGGTTGGTCTTTTATAGAGCCGTCGGCTCGAAATATTTTGTAACAACGGGTTTTAACCCGTTGAACATGAGGCCCCAATAATAAGAGTGCAATAAGCACGATCCATTTTTAGTGATTGGCAATCGCAGTATTTATATGGGTCGTCCGCCCATTGGCGGATCTTAATGTTTTCCTCCATACATTTTCAACGGATTAAAATCCGTTGCTATAATA
>JBIOHE010000181.1:0-8766 GCA_044448725.1 Sphingobacteriales bacterium
GCTTTATTCTGTTTAATATAAAGTGCAGCGGGTATTTCCAATAATTAAAGAATTTCCAAATAAAAAATTGCTTTCTTTATTGCCGTAAATTTACTGCTTCTGAACTGAACATTAAAATATCTGCTGATGAATTTTAACCGCCCGCAACTCCGTACTGTAAATGTGACAAGGTATGTTACCCCATTACGCGAAGGCGGGTCGTTGCCGGCAATTGCTGCGGCTGATGATGGTTTTTTGTATGTACTTAAATTCCGCGGTGCCGGGCAGGGTGTAAAAGCGCTGATAGCAGAACTTATAGGCGGTGAAATTGCAAGGGCAATAGGTTTAAAGGTGCCCGAAATAGTTTTCGCCAATCTTGATGAAGCTTTCGGCCGCACCGAACCCGATGAAGAAATACAGGACCTGCTGAAAGCAAGCGTGGGGCTTAACCTGGCCTTGCATTACCTGTCTGGCGCAATTACCTTCGATCCCGCTATTACTGTGCCTGATGCAACCATGGCTTCGAAAATCGTATGGCTTGACTGCCTGCTGACTAATGTTGACCGTACGCCACGCAACACCAATATGCTTACCTGGCATAAAGAATTATGGCTTATTGACCATGGGGCCGCGTTGTATTTTCATCATTCGTGGCATAATTGGCTGGAGCAGGCAAAACGCCCCTTTGTACAGGTGAAAGATCATGTTTTATTGTCGCGGGCTACCGAACTTGAAGCGGTCGATGCAGAATTGCGTACCATATTAACGCCCGAAGTTATTAATGCCATTGTTGCATTAATCCCGCATGAATGGCTCAGCGGAGAAGCAGCGTTCAGTTCGCCGGGAGCGTACCGGGAAGCTTATGCCGATTTTTTATTAACGAGGATAGCAAACTCAGAAATTTTTGTAAAAGAAGCCCAAAATGCAGCAGAAATACTTATTTGAATACGCCGTTATCCGCGTAGTGCCCAGGGTTGAGCGCGAAGAGTTCCTGAACATCGGGGTGATACTATATTGCGCCAAACAAAAGTTTTTAAGGGCGAAATACCTGCTGGATGAAACCCGTCTGCATGCTTTTGCGCCCGACCTTGATATTGCAGAATTAAAGGAACATATCTGTTCGATGGAAAGAATCTGTATTGGCGACAAAGATGCCGGGCCCATCGGAAAACTGGATATCGCTTCCCGTTTCCGCTGGCTAACCGCTACGCGCAGCACTATTGTACAAACGTCAAAGGTGCACCCCGGTTTTTGTGATGCTGCTGCGGAAATGCTGGAAACCTTGTTTGAGCAGTTGGTGGGTTGATAAAGTCTGGAGTCTTAAGTCGATAGTCTTAAGTCGGGTTATTGGTCAAAAAAAGACTTTAAACTAAAAATCGGTTTAGTTTTTTTGATTTATTGTTTTTTGTAAGTTAAGCAGTATCACCTTCCAGCCCTCCCATCACTCATCCTGCAAATCATATTTTTTATTCAGCAAACCTATTAACTCATTGGCTTGCCGAAGCAGACTGTCAGCCATCATCACCTTACGGTCGAAGAACCGGGAGCGAACCAGTTCAACATATTCATTGAATGTGGCCTTATCGTAACTGAGTAACGGAGGTTTGGTTTGTTGAAAGGAATCGATCTCCGCTCTTTGTTTCTTTAAGTTTTTTATATGAGAAATATTGTTCAACAGATCGTTATATTTAAATGCAAACAGGTGCGCCCTCGTTTTTCTGACTTCTGTATAAATACCATTTTCTTTATCCTCCGATGTTTTCATATTCTGACAAAAGGCATCATAAAGCGCGAGTTTTCGTTTAATTACTTTATCACCAAAAAACCTTAGCGAACCGGAATTCTTCATTTCGAGCAGCGTCGCATCATTCTGGGTATATACATGATACGCACCGCCAAACAACCCAAACCAGTACAATTTGCCCGACGGTACTTTTTCGGGGTCAGCACTACCTAACAACTGCATCAGCGTATCGACGTTTGCCTTTGCATTTTTAAAATAGGTTAAATAGCCATCCAGCGCCGCCGTATCCGCTTTCAGGTCGCTGTATAGCGTAACAGCATATTCTTTTGCCCTGTTATTTTCGGTGTTATACTCGCGCAGGCTTTCGGCAAAAAAGCCCATCATTACGGCAATAAAAATCATCAGACCTTCCAGCAAATACTCTTTAAGGCCTTTTTTTTCAACTTCGGGGTGGTGATGTACTTCCATGTTGGTGAGTAGTGAATTGTGAGTAGTGAGTGGTTTTTCTATTTCGGATTGCGGAATGTCGATTGCGGAATTGCTTTCATCCAACTTTGGACTTTCGACTTCAGGCTTCAGACTATCTTCCGGACTTTCCGACTTTCGGACTTCCCGACTCCCTTTCGGACTCCCTTTCGGACTTCTTCCCCTACTCATCTTCCAGGCTATATTCTTTGTTTATCTTTTTGATGATGGACACGGCAAGTTTCCTTTGTTCGTCAAGATCGTGGATCTCACCCATAAAAGTTGACTTACGCTGGTGAAGGTAATAGATCAGCAGGTTAACCTGGTCGGCGTTCGTGCTGCGCAACTGCGGGTTGCCGGGCGGCCTTATAGTAACATTTCTTTGCCCGGTTGCATAATCCTTTTCTGAGCCGCCCAGGTACTTCTTAAATATCACCATTTTATTAAATATCGTCGCGTCAAAAAGTTGGCCAATCAGGGGATAGCTTAACAAGTCCTCCCTTTGGGCAATATCATCGAGGTTCTTGTATTGGGCGGTCAACCGTTCAAAATTCATCAGGTCATTCACAATTTCGCGGCTCCTGATCAGGCGCAGATTTCCAGAGCTTTTCATTTCAAGGATGGTATTGTCACTTGGTTCAAATATGGTTGAACGCGTTGCATATCTTGCCAGGTAATACATATTAGCGCCATCCTTTGCCTTTACAGGCTTTTCGAGGTAGTTGATCAGGGTATCAAAACCCATCATCCGCGAGTAAAGGGCCGGTATCCAGATATTCAAATTGGCCGTATCAGCCGTAAGGTCTTTTTTAATATTGATGGCATATTCCCCCTCTTTCCCGCGTTCATTAATATGCTCCCGATAGCTTTCGGCAAAAAAACCCATCGTAACGGCGAGAAATATCATCAGGCCTTCAAGGATATACTCCTTAAAACCTTTCTTCTCTACTTCAGGATGATGGTGTACCTCCATGGTGGTGACTGGTGAATTGTGATTAGTGAGTGGTTTTTCAATTTCGGAATGCGGATGTTCGATTTCGGATTTGTTTACCGCGGAAATGCCTTCATCTTCTGACTTTGGACTTTCGACTCCCGACTTCAGACTATCTTCCGGCTTCATGGCAGCTTTCCGCTTTTTGCTTTCTGCTTTCAGCTCCCTTTCCGGCTTGCTATTATCTTTTTCCGTCATTAAAATCTTTATTGCATTTAACCTGAACAATTTAGAAAAAATTAACCAATAATTACCGCGCCCCAAACAATTGTCCGGGCCTATTTATTCAGGAGGTACAAAAAGCTGTTTGATTTTTATTAATTTCGAAGCTGTAAATTTCCACAAAGATTATACCCAGATGAAAAAAGCTGTTTTTTTTATAGTTACCCTGTTAGTCACCTTCAGAGTGCTTGCACAGGCTGAACCGGCTAATTATACAGCTGCCCTTGCTAAATTTAAACAATATTATAATGAGGGCCGGCCCGATAGCATTTTTGCCATGTTCAGCCCCGAAATGAAAACAGCTTTGCCACTTGATAATTTTAAACCAACCACGCTGCAGTTAAAATCTCAATACGGCGAACTGGTTAAAACAGATTTTGTAAAATACGGCGAGTCGCTGGCAATTTATAAGGCAACTTTTAAAAACAGCACCTTTTTGCTCAATGTATCGCTAAACGCTCAAAATAAATTAACCGGACTGCTTTTAAGCCCCTACCAGGAGGGCAGCGTCGCGAAAACCGCTGTCGATCCTGATATTACAGAGGCGCCTATATTGCTAAAGACATTGTCGGGGCAGATCTCCGGCACATTGGCGATGCCCAAAAACGCGAGCGGAAAAATACCCGTTGTTTTAATTATTGGCGATGCGGGCCCCACCGACAGGGACGGCAACAATGCTAAAGCCGAAATAAAGGCGAATACCTATAAGCTTTTGGCCTACGAATTAGCGAAAAACGGGATCGCTTCCTTACGTTATGATAAACGCATGGTAGGCCAAAGTGTAAGCAGCACAACCGAATCGCAATTGCGGATTGACGATTATGGTGAAGATGCTGAAGGTTTGATAAAACTGCTGGATGATGATCAGCGGTTTTCAAAGATCATTGTTTTCGGGCATGGCGAAGGCGCTTTGGTAGCTATGCTGGCGATGTATGACGAACCCGTAAAAGGTTACATTTCCGCAGAAGGCGCAGCCGACCCCGCCGACAAGATTCTGACCGACATAATGAAAAAGAAGCCTCAATACCAGGCCGATGAGTTTAAAGTTATTTTAGACAGTATGCGCAAAGGCAAAACTACCCCAAATGTAGATCCTGCCATCTACTATATCGCCCGGCCGAGTATCCAGAATTTCCTTATGTCCTGGTGCCGGATGTCGCCTCAAAGGGGGCTGAAAAGAATAAAGTCGCCGGTACTGCTTATCCAGGGAACCACTGACCTTTCGGTAGCCACCGACAATGGCGAAAAACTAAGAAAAGCAAAATCAGACGCTACGCTGCTGGTAATTAAAGGCATGAATCATGTTTTAAAAGACGCCCCCGCCGATGAAGAACTAAACATGGCCACCTACAGCAACCCCGATCTTCCGCTTAGCCCCGCGCTGGTAAAGGGTATTGTTGATTTTGTAAATAAGGTAAGGTAGGCCTCACCCAACCCTATCCAAAGGAGAGGGCTTTTATGAAAAATATCGTAAAAATGAGAAACCCGCACCAATGGTGCGGGTTTTCAAATAATTAAACTAAAACCAAAAAGCTTTGATCAGAAGAAACACAATACGCCCGTGTTTCTTTTGATCAAAGCTTTTTTAATTACACTAATACTTCTTAGTGTTTGTTGCCTTTACCATCGCTGGTATAAGCGCCCATATCAGCATTATAGGTAGCATTTCCTTTGCCAATGGCAGGTGAACCAGCGTTTAAGTGATAATCATTGGTGCTGGCGGCGCCTGTTGCCGTACCTACTATTGTTCCGTCAAAAGATTTGAAATTAGGGTTATTGTTACTTATCCCGGTTGATACCAGATCAGTGGACTGGGCAACACCCTTGCCATCGTTCGGGAAGAAATTTGACCTGATATTAACAGCAACAGCAGGTGTTACAGTATTGTCGCTAAATGCATCAACAGATGCGTAATACAGGTTATTGCCATAATGAACATTGGCAACATCGGCATCAGGAAAAAGTTCAAAACCTTCATAGCAGTTTACAATTATGTTGTTGTAAACATTCGCCCTGGCATTTAAACCTATTGAAACCCCTCTGCCCGGCTCGCCTGCACCTCTCCTCCATCCGCATGATACAGCAGTATTATTATAAACTTCAACATTGGTTTGCGGGTTTGGTGCGGTAGCGCTTGTTTCTAATTTAACAGCAGTGCCTGATTGTCCGAAAATCACGTTATAGGCAACAACGCCGGTAACACCCGTTTTCAGGTTGATACACTCGCCATCAGTACTTCCGTTTGAGGTAAACGTATTTCTAAGGATGGTTACTACAGCGCCACCCTGTAAACGAAGGATATCGTCCTCTCCGCCTGAAATCCATGAATCTTCAATATCCACGTTGATTGGTACTGTTACAAATATTGTTTTTCTTGGCGATGCAGTTGGGTCCAGACCCCCTGTATTATCAATATGTGTCCATTTAATAGTAATTGCCTGTGCGGTATCGCACTGAAAACCACCCCATGTTCCGGGAGTATTTTTATCCGAATTAAAAGAAACGGGACTGGCTTGTGTACCCAAAAGCTGTAAAACGCCTTTGATGTTGATCTGTGAATTGTTTTTTACAATCACAATAGCTCCCGGCTGTGCAGCTAAAGTGTCCCCTTTTTTAACAGTTATATCCGCAGTAATGGTGTAGGTTGAGCCTGTTAATAAAGTCCCTTTAAGAAAGCCACTGATGTTGCCGGCTGTGATAGGGTGTGAAGGCGGGATGATCGGAGTGGTTTTGGTGGTTTTTTCCTTTGTGCAGGAAACTACGCTTACTGCTATAGCAATGGCAGTTGCAAATAATGATAACTTTTTCATACGATTCTGTTTTACTTAATGTTTATTTGTTTAATTGTAGTGCTTATTTATCGCGCATAGCGGATACCAATAATTCCGCTGGCTTTTGAGATATCCCTGCCGGTAGTCAGGTTATCTATTTTAATGGTCGACGGCGTATTGAGCAGGTTGTTGAACTTGCCAAAAATGGTAAAGTGAGCGTTCAGCGCCTTATCAGCAGACATGGATAAAAACGACTGTGGCTGCTGATAATAGTCATATCCAAAATTCGGATATACTTCAGATAAGGTTTTGCCTATATATTGATACGCTAATTGTATAAATAACTTTCTCTTTTCGCTTTTATATTCTACCGACAGATTAAGTTCATTATCCGCCTGCCCCTGCAATGGGCGTTGTTGTAAAACGATATTACCTGTTACCGGATCTTTCTTAGGGGCGTTTACCTCCGAATGGGTGTAAGCATAATTTCCGGTTATACCAATGTTTCCGAAATATTTGCTGTAAACTACTTCGCCACCGTAAATAGTCGCATTAGCAGCGCTGTTTGTCGGCATAAAAACCAATTGCGTACCGGACGAAACAAACGCATTTTCAATCGGGTTTTGTAATTTTTTATAGAAGCCACCGAAGAACAATTGCTGATCTGGTTTTGGGAAGAACTCATACCGGAGGTCAAAGTTATCGGCAGTAGTATGCAACAGGTCAGGATTTCCTATTTCAGTGTAACCATCATTCCCGCGGATGGTATATGGGATCAATTCATAATAGCCGGGACGTGAAATGGATTTAAAATACGAGGCCCTTATATTTGTTTTTTCATTAAGATGATACTTAAGCTGTAAACTGGGCAAAATATCGATGTACGTTTTTGTTACATTATCAATAGCATCCTGTACAAACTGAAGGTAATGGTACCCCTGGGTTGTGTTTTCAACACGCAGTCCCCCAACAATATCCAACTTTTCCAATGTTATTTTAAACTGCCCGTAACCTGCAGTTATATTTTCATATGCGTGATAATTATTGAGATCATAACCAGCTGTTCCATTTGGGTTAATTATTGAATCACGTGTAGAATATATATCTGTAAATTGCTGCCTGCTGCCAATACTGTTATTACCGCCTACTGCAAACAAATTATATTGGTTCTGGTAGTTATTCCTTTCTTTATGCCTGTATAAACCACCTGCTTTAAGCTCCAAAAGAGTTTCTCCCGCTTTGGCTTTGTAGGTAAGGTTAAATAAACCATTAAAGTCCTTGTCTTCGTTATGCTGCCATATCCTGGTTCCACCGTCATAATAATAAGGGGTGCTGTTAAATTTGTTGCTGACAGAATCATAGGATATTCTTTTATTGAGGGTAAATTCAGCTCTGTCCGGCGCATTTTTACTTGCATCAGAATATACGCCTGCCCAATCCAGTAAAAAATGATCCGTCAGGATATGCTTACCTTCTAATTTCAGGTTTTCTAAATTTTGATGATTGGTGACTGACCTGTAATCATTATGGACAGAGCCTGTACCCTGAACCGGTTTGCCGCGATACAATGTTCTGCCCGCATCGCCCCCAACAAGCGTAGTATCAACACTCAAAAATGCCTGTGCGAAATAGCTGTATAAATACACATTGTTAACGGTGATCTTATTCCGGGCGTCAATATTATAATCTGCATGTAAAACCAAACCATTGTTCAGTTGCTGATTTGAATAAGTTCTGTTCGCAATATCAGTGATATATGGCTTAAAATGATTTTGCGGATCTGGCACAGCCGGGTTAAACTCCGAATTAGCACCGTAATATTGGTTTTGGTAATTATCGGCAATTAAAATACCCAATTTATTTTTCAGGAACCGGTTTCCGTAAGTAAAACCAAAAGAGGCTGTTGGCGGAGCGTTTTTTTGTTTAAAATCAAGGTTTGTTTTGCTGAAATCGCCGGGCATAGCGGTATAAGTTGGCCCAAATCTGTCATAAACGCTTTGCTGCCGGATATCCTTTTTCTGGAAATCAGTAAATTTTCTGTTCAAAAATATAGCGCTATATCCAATTGAACCATTGGCATTTAATAACAGCGAATCAGGAGCATCCTTAAATACCAAATTTATCGTACCGCCGATGGCGTCGGCTTCCATATCCGGTGTAAGTGATTTGCTCACTTCAATACGTTGCAGCAATTCAGAAGGCACAACATCCAATGAAATAAATCTCGACTTTTCGTCGGGGCTGGTAATTTTCACACCATTAACTAAAGTGTTGTTGTACCGCGGCTCAATACCTCTTATCACGGCATAAGCTTCGTCTCCTCCGCTGTTGCGCTGAATAGTTACCCCTGATACCCGCTGCAATACATTAGCCGCATTCAGGTCCGGCGACCTTATAATTGCCTTTGCGCCAACTACGTTAATAATATTATTGGCATTTTTTTCAGTTGACCTGGATGCTGCATCGGTTTCTTTATTTATTGTGCCAAAAACATTAACATCACTTAAAACCTCTACACTGCCCGAGAGCGAAATATTTAACGTTAGTACTTTGCCGGCGGTAAGGGTAACCTGTTTTTCAAATGCAGTATAACC
>JBIOHE010000182.1:0-8699 GCA_044448725.1 Sphingobacteriales bacterium
GTTGGTTACGGCACGCAGAAAAAGAGCGACGTAACCGGTTCTATTGCATCCGTTCCAAAAAACATTTTGAACCAGCCTGCTGCATCATTTGATAACCTGTTGCAGGGATCGGTGTCCGGGGTGGCGGTTACGCAAAACTCTGGTCAGCCCGGTGGTACAGCTACTGTAAGGATACGTGGCGGCAACTCTATTTCTTTCGGGAATGCACCGCTATATGTGATCGACGGTTTTATCATTTATAATAATAACGATTACGCTAATGTTGGTTCAAACGGCACAAGTGTTAATGCATTATCAACTATTGATCCGGGTGATATTGAATCAATAGAGGTTTTAAAAGATGCTTCGGCAACTGCTATCTATGGTTCACACGGTGCAAACGGCGTAATTATTATAACCACAAAAAGGGGCAAAAAAGGAACAAATAATATAAGCTTCAGTTCTTATTATGGCCAGCAAACAGTCTCCAAAACGCTGGCTCTGCTGAATGGTTCGCAGTGGGCCTCGGTGGTTGACCAGGTTAATGTAGCTGATGGCGCTGCTCAAACTTATCCGGCTGCTCAGATTGCAGCATTTGGTACCGGCTCAAACTGGCAGGCGGCAGCGCTTCGCAACGCCCCGGTATTAAACGATGAAATTTCAATTTCGGGCGGCGATGAAAAATCAAGGTACCTGATCTCCGGGGATTATTTTAATCAGGAAGGTACGCTGCTGAATACAGGTTTTGAAAGATATTCCGCCCGCGTTAACTACGAAAAGCAGGTTTCGGACCGTTTTAAAATAACAACAAACGTTTTCGGGAGCCAAAGTATCGAAAACAAACTTTATGGCGGTTCCTATAACAGCATTAATTTCAGTAATGCTTACGCCAATTTATTAACAACCTCGCCGGTTGCTTTAATAAAAAATCCCGACGGGACCTATAATACAACCAATCCTTTCAGTACAATCCCTACAAACCCTTTGCAGGATATAACTGCAACTACCAATACAACCAATCTTACCCGGGTATTGGGAAATGTGGCCGGAGAATATAAATTCACGAATGAACTGGTATTGAAAGTAAGCGGCGGCGTTGATATATTGAATACAGCGCAGGACTATTATGCGCCCTCCTTTACTGGCTCGCCGGCGGGAAGTGCAACCGGTAACCAAACCGGCGGGTACGCTTCAATCGGGGCAGGTAACGCACTCAGCTGGTTAAATGAAAATACATTAACTTATGACCATGCGTTTAACAACACCCATTTCCTGAATTTATTGGCAGGTGCATCCACGCAATATGAGCAGGATGCTTCATCAGTTGCCGTGGCGCAGAAATTCCCCAACGACCTTACTACCTACCACAATCTTTCGTATGCCGGCATTGCCGATCTGCCTTCATCGAGCAGTCATAGCGCAACTTTAGAATCCTATCTGGCAAGGGTAAACTATTCATACCTGCATAAATATAACGTTACTATTTCGGCCCGTGCAGACGGTTCTTCAAAATTAGGCGCAAATAACAAATGGGGTTACTTCCCTTCGGCAGGCTTTTCATGGAATGTTGACAAAGAAGATTTCTTTAAGAAGATAGATCAAACCGTCAGCAATTTAAAAGTAAGACTGAGCGCCGGGCAAACAGGTAATTCAGAAGTGCCGCCATACAGCTCACTGTCGGCATTATCGCCCACGAATTACTATTTTAACAGCACACTGGTTACGGGTATAGCCCCGATTCAGTTGGCTAACCCTAATTTAAAATGGGAAACCACAACACAGTTTGACGGCGGTTTTGATTTAGGTTTATTTGATAACCGCATCAACCTGGTTTTTGACGCATACTATAAAAAAACCTCCGATTTATTACTCAGCGTTCCGTTGCCGCTTTATACAGGATATGCCAGCGAACTTGAAAACGTTGGCAGTGTGGAAAATAAAGGTATAGAGTTTGGTATAAATACCGACAATATTAAATCCGACGATTTTACCTGGAAAACAAATTTAACGATTTCTGAAAACAGGAATAAAGTTTTAAGCCTCGGGCCGGGTGTTAGCAGTTACTTTCCGCTGGCGCCTTTGGGGCAGGTTTCTCCTGTAATTGTAAAGGTTAGCCTTCCTGTAGGTACTTTCTGGGGATACTCAACCAGTGGCCTTTTATCAGCTAATGATATTTCAAAAGGGGTGCCGCTGTTAGCCGGAGCGCCGCAACAGGCTGGCGATACCAAATATGTTGACTATAATGGTGACGGAAAAATTACCACAAGCGACAAGCATAACCTTGGCAGCGCCCAGCCGAAATTTACCGCCAGCATTACCAACACATTTACCTACAAACGGTTTGACCTTTCTGTGTTTTTCACAGGCTCTTATGGCAATAAGGTATTTAACCTGCTGCAGCAATCTTTAGAGAAACCAACATTAACGCTGAACGCTTCGGCTACTTTGTTAAATGCCTGGAGCACGTCAAATCCAAACGGAACAGTTGCAAGGATAACCGATTCGCCGGTACCGCAGGTAACTGACAGGTACATACAGGATGCTTCTTATCTAAAACTGAAAAATGCTTCATTAGGCTATACTTTCAAAAACAGCCTGCTTTCAAAAGTCCGTGTGCAGAAGCTGAGGGTTTATGTTTCGGGACAAAACTTACTAACTATAACCAAATACAAAGGCCTTGACCCGGAAGCTAATTATTATGACAATGATAATACCAAGCAGGGGATAGACTATGGTACATATCCTCCTGTCCGCACTTTCCTTGCAGGGCTTAATGTTACATTTTAATTGAATAACAAACATGAAAAATCAATCATTCATAAAAATAATAATAGCGTTAACGGCAATATACGGTACATTCTCATCCTGCCGGAAATTAACCGAAAACCCAAATTCGGTTATAGTAACGTCTCAATTTTATAAAACATCTTCCGATGCGCAGTCGGCAGTTAATGCGGTTTACAGTTCACTGAACAGCGACCCGGCAGGTGATTTTCCTTTATACGGGCGCCAGCTTAACCTGCTGGTTGAAAACGGGAGCGATAACCAGATATACAGCCCCAGCAATACAAACCCCGATGTAAGGGCTTTAGGAACTGCCACTTACGTTTCGGCAAACAGCCGGGTGCAAAAAATATGGCAGCAGCTTTATTATGGCATTAACAGGGCAAATATAGCCATTGATAATATACCCGCCATTCAGTTTGACACCACCACACGGGCGCGTTTGGTAAGGGAATCAAAATTTGTAAGGGCATTGTTATACTTTAACCTGGTACGTTTATACGGGGATGTGCCATTAGTTTTGCACAATCCCAATACCATTGATGTATCCGCACTGCTGGTTGCGCGGACTCCTGCAAGCGTTGTTTATGCGCAAATCATTGCTGATTTAACTGACGCTACCAATTTGCCAAAATCATATACCGGCGCCAATATCGGGCGGGCAACCGGTGGCGCGGCGCATGCCTTACTGGCAAAAGTGTATGTAACCCGACAGGATTGGACAGATGCGCTTACCCAGTTAAATGACGTGATTAACGGCGGTTATGGCTACGCGTTATTCCCCAATTACAGGGATGCTTTCCAAAAAACGACCAAAAATGGGGTTGAGCACATTTTCTCGGTACAGTTTGAAACAAATTTGGGCGCTGTAAACAGTGTGCAGTATTTAAGCCAAAGCTTTGCGTCATTCAATGTCGGGGCCTTCCCGTCTGATATCCCGGCAGACGGCACTCTTTATAAATTGTTCAGTTCTAATGATACCCGCAGGGCCGTAACCTTTTATACCACGCAATATAATCCGGCAACAGGTTTAACATCTGTTTATAACAGTTCTTACGCCCCTTATTTTAACAAGTTTGTTGATTACAGCCTTTCGCCGCTTACAAACCAGGCGCAAAGCGGTATTAATTACCCGGTGATAAGGTATGCTGATGTATTGCTTTTATATGCAGAAGTGCAGAATGAAATCAACGGTGCGCCAACCGCTGATGCCTACGCTGCTATTAACCAGGTAAGGACAAGGGCAAACGTCCCCAATTTAACAAGCGCTTTAAATCAAACGGCTTTCAGGGACTCTGTTTTTTTAGAAAGAAGGAAAGAATTTATACAGGAAGGCCACCGCTGGTTTGACCTGGTGCGCCAGGGTGGTACAGTGCTGGTTGACGCGCTGCATACACTACCTGCCAAATCAGCCGCCAGTTCTAAAAATACATTGTTTCCAATTCCGCTGGTCGAAATTCAGCTTAATCCTAAGTTAACGCAAAACACGGGGTATTGATTAGTTCATGGTTCATAGTTCATGGTTCATAGCCGGAAAGCAAAAAGCAGTTAACCATGAACTATCAACCATGAACCATGAACCATGAACTGAAAAATTATAAACCAATAAAAACAAATTATATGACTTTATCAGACGTAACACTAATCGAAAAAAAAATACTGGTGGGCATTGTCGTCACCCTGGTACCTTTTATCATCATTTTCGGGGGGCTATGGCTTACCCAAAAATTACTGAGCAATCACGGCAATGTTAAACAACACACAATTATTCATAATTAATAAGATGTTTTATGAAAATAGAAACAGAAGTCAAAAAAAGCATAATCAGGAATGTTGTGCTTAGCTTATTCATCTACTCGCTGCCAATAGTCCTGATGTTTTTAACCTTTTATGTTACCGGCCAAAGACCCTGGGAAAAAAACAATCATCAGGTAAAGGAAAATATCAAATCAATAACAAAAAAAACATTGAACAATGGAAACAATAATTGAATTTGCAAAAAAGATAATAGATAACCTGAACGGTTTTGGGTTCCCTTTCCTGATGTTTTTTGTTGGCGTACTTGAATTTTCATTCGGGTTATATAAAAACAAATGGCATAAAAATGAAAGATGGGTGGATCTGACCTGTTTTATCGCACCCTTATTATTTATAAGGCCGGCAGTCGGCTATTTCGGGCTTCATTTCCTGCCTTTGGCGCTGCCCGGCTTAAAAAATGTTTTTGCCTGGGTTCCCTTCTTTTGGGGATTTATCATCATTGCCATAGCCGATGACCTTACCCAGTACTGGTACCACAGACTGCACCACCAGGTGCCGTGGTTATGGCGTTTTCACCGTACACACCATTCAGCGCCCTATATGGGTATGGCTATGGCCAGCAGGCAAAATGCCATTTATACCATCTTCTTCTCGCAAATTTATTTAACTACCGCCCTTGTTTATTTGGGTTTAGGGGTACCTGCAATCATAGTAACGGGTATAAAAGGGGCTATTACAACGCTGGCGCACTCCAGCATACCGTGGGACAAGCCTTTTTATAAATACAAAGTGTTGCACCCGCTTGCCTGGGTGCTTGAGCGTACCATATCCACACCGGCAACACATCATGCCCATCATGCGGATACTACCGATGACGGCGTAGGTTATTACAAGGGGAATTTTGGCAATATGTTTTTTTTATGGGATGTCATATTCGGTACAGCGCTGATATCACGCCAATATCCTAAAACTTATGGCATATCCCATTACGAAAGCGAGGAGTGGTATGCGCAATTACTATGGCCAATTTTTAAATCAAAAAAGCCGGGAAATGAATTGGCGCACAATGGCCCAATGGTGAAAGAAGATGTTAAAAAACAGGAATTTGAACTCGAACTATCATAAACTGAATACAATTTAAACTTCAATAAAATGGATACAAAAAGTAAATCAAACCCAAAAAAAGCAAGGTATGCTTTTTTAGCGGGGGCATTGGCTACGCTGACTACTGCCACTGCTTTGGGGCAAAACAGCCAGACCCCTGTTTATCAGGGAGTAGTAGGCAAAACACTGGCCGAATCAAAAGAATGGTGGCCATCACCGGTAAAAGCGCCAAAAGGTGCACCGAACGTAATCTGGATATTGCTGGATGATGTTGGCTACGGGGCCACATCCACCTTTGGCGGGCTTATAAAAACCCCTAATTTTGATACGCTGGCCAGTTTAGGCTTGCGGTACACTAACTTTCACACGGCAGCCATTTGCGCCCCCACACGTTCTGCCCTGTTAACCGGGCGTAACCATCACAATGTACACATGGGCGGATTTGCCCATACCGCTTTATCAGCCGGTTTTCCGGGTTGGGACGGCCGCATACCATCAGACAAAGGTACTATTGCCGAGATTTTGCGCGAAAACGGGTATAATACCTTTGCTGTAGGCAAGTACGGGTTGACCCCTGATGAGGATGCCACTGATGCCGGACCGTTTGACCGCTGGCCTTCGGGAAAAGGTTTCGACCACTTTTTTGGTTTCCTTGGTTCACAAACAGACCAGTACCAGCCCGACCTTGTTGAGGATAATGCCCATGTTACCCCCGATGGCAGGAATTTGAATACGCAAATTACCGATAAAGCCATCTCTTATATTACCAGGCAGCAGAAAGTTGCCCCCGACAAACCTTTCTTCCTTTATTTTGCACCCGGCGCTACACATGCACCTCACCAGGTTGCCAAAGAATGGAGCGATCTGTACAAAGGGCAATTTGATGACGGCTGGGATGTTTTTCGCGAAAAGGTTTTTGCTAATCAGAAAAAGCTGGGCATTATTCCTGCCAACGCCGTGTTGCCCGACCGTAACCCGGATATTAAAGCATGGAAGTCTCTTTCAGCAGATGAAAAGAAATTATATGCAAAGTTTATGGAGGTTTATGCAGGTTATTTAACTTATGCCGACAATGAAGTTGGTCGTTTAATAACCTATTTAAAAACAAGCAAGCAACTGGATAATACCATCGTATTTGTAGTTATCGGTGATAACGGGGCCAGTAAAGAGGGTTCATTTAACGGTGATATTGACCGGTCGATATTTCGGAGTAATGTTAGCGAAGAAGAGAACGTAAAGTACAACTTAGGTAAGATAGGTGAAATAGGCACCCCCGAAGGAAAAGAAACCAATTATCCGCTGGGATGGGCACAGGCTGCCAATACGCCGTTTAAATTCTGGAAAGAGGATGCAAATTCGGAAGGCGGAACACGTAACCCTTTAATTATTTATTATCCTAAAGGGATAAAAGATGGAGGAAGTTTTCGTACCCAATATGGCTATGTGAACGACTTGCTGCCTACTACCCTCGAATATCTGGGCATTAACCCGCCCGAATACATCAGGGGCATTAAACAGGATACGCTGCAGGGTACTTCATTGGTTTATTCATTTAATGACGCCAATGCGCAGTCAAGGCATAAAATCCAGTACTATTATATTTTCGGATCGAGGTCAATTTATAAAGATGGCTGGAAGGCCGAAGTATATCACCACCCTGATATTATAGACCTTGGCAGGCGGAAACCAGGCGCTGCCGCAGGTCAGGCTGTAAATAACTTTGATACAGATGTTTGGGAACTGTATGACCTGAGTACTGATTTTAACGAACTCCACAACGTTGCCGGTAAATACCCTGAAAAGCTAAAAGAACTGGTGGCGCTTTACGATGATCAGGCCAAAAAGAATAACATTTACCCTTTTATCGACTGGGAAGATGTGTTTAAAGGGCGGATTCACCAAAATGACAAAAATGGAAAGCACCAGTCGCTGGAGGAATTAACTAACCCGAAAAGCAAATAATGTCAGGTCACTTATAAATTGGCAGTTAGTTTGAAGTCGAAAGTCTTAAGTCATAAGTAAAGAAAAGGATAAAATTTGACTTGTGACTTCAGACTAAAGACTTGTGACCTGACACTATGGATAAATCCCCATCCGCCATTTGGCGGATGGGGGTTTGTTATCGCAAACCCCTATAGGCCATTTAGCGTAGCCTGGAATAATTTTACTGAATAATGAAATTTAATTTACTACTGCCCGTGTTATGCAGTCTGCTGTTTTTTGAATCGTGTAAACAAAAAGCACAGACATCTGCAAAGCCTGTGAAGAAAATAGCACAGGTGCATCAAAAAAAGGCGATTTGCTGCGAATCCGGGATTCCTTCACGGTTTCCGTCGCTTAATGCCAAAGCTGTTGTCATTCCCGGATTAAAAAGCGGAAATACGTCACATGAGGGCATGGTTTGGATTAAAGCAGGTACATTTTTAATGGGCGGCGACAATAAACAGGCAGCAGCCGACGAATACCCCAAACATAAAGTAAGAGTTGATGGTTTTTGGATGGATGCCACCGGGGTTACCAACGCTCAATTTGCAAAATTTGTAAAAGCTACCGGATATGTAACTACGGCTGAACGAAAACCTGATTGGAATGCCCTGAAAAAACAATTACCGCCCGGTACCCCAAAGCCGGCTGACAGTTTGCTTGTTGCAGCTTCATTAGTATTTGCCCCGCCTGCCGGTGCGGTTTCACTGGATGATTACAGCCAATGGTGGGAATGGCGTAAAGGCGCTAACTGGAAGCATCCGCACGGCCCCGGCAGCAGCATTAAAGGAAAAGACAACTACCCCGTAGTGCATATTGCCTGGACAGATGCGGTTGCATACAGCAAATGGGCCGGTAAACGGTTGCCCACCGAAGCGGAGTGGGAGTGGGCCGCACGCGGAGGGTTGCAAAACAAAATATATCCATGGGGCAACGAGCCTGTTGACGAAGGCAAACCCAAAGCAAATACCTGGCAGGGGCATTTTCCGGATCAGAACACTTTACGCGATAAGTACTACGGTTTGGCGCCGGTGGCCTCATTCCCGGCCAACGGTTACGGGCTTTATGATATGGCAGGCAATGTTTGGGAA
>JBIOHE010000183.1:0-8691 GCA_044448725.1 Sphingobacteriales bacterium
ATTATAAACCAAACATTTACCCGAAAGTTGAAGATGATGCCACCATATTGGTTGAATACCCAACTGCAACCGGGCAGATAGAAGCATCGTGGAACTGGCCATTTAGCATTAAGGATATGGAGGTTTTTGGAGATACAGGATATTTGCACGCCACCGACAGGGATAATTTAGTAATGAGGATGCGCGAAAACATAAGAAGTGTAAAAGCGGTGCCAAAGCTATCAGCACCAAATGATGACAATATTGATTACTTTAATGCCTTTTTAAATAAAACGATTACCGCCGGTGATGACCGTTCGTCGTTAAAATATAATATGATCGTAATGGAAATATTGGATGCTGCAAAAAGGTCGGTAAAAGAAGAAAAAAGGATAGTTTTGTAAAATTGGTTGATTAGGTTGGATTGAGTTGATTGGTTTATCAAGTTGAAATGTGGATTTTAATTTAAAATTTCACAAACTTTTTCTGTTTAATCACCTTATACCTCAAAGGAAAATTATATTACTTTTGCCAACTTGAAATTGTTAAATCCAGATCATCTTATACTATGTTAAAACGACTTTATTGCCTTCCGTTTCTTTGCTTTTTTTGTTTAGCAACCAATGCCCAGCCTGTTAGCCCTGCTACAGTACTGGCGCGCAAACAAGTACCGATCGTTTGTTATCACCAGATCCGCGACTGGCGGCCAAAGGATTCAAAAACTGCGAAAGATTATATTATCCCGGTAGCATCATTTAAGGCACATCTTAAAATGCTGGCCGACAGCGGCTACCATACTATTTTACCCGATCAGTTATATGCCTATTTAACAAAAGGTACACCATTGCCCAGCAAACCAATTATGCTGACTTATGATGATACCGACCTCGACCAGTTTGAAATAGCAAGGCCCGAAATGAAGAAATACGGCTTTAAGGGCGTGTTTTTTATCATGACGGTGTCGCTTGGCAGGCCACATTACATGACTGCAGCGCAGGTAAAACAACTTTCGGATGAAGGCAATGTTATTGAGAGCCATACCTGGGATCATCACCGGGTAGATAGATATAAACATGACCCCAACCCAAAAAAGGATGATTGGGTTATCCAAATTGACAAGCCAACAAAAAAACTGGAAGAAATTACCGGCAAAAAAATGGACTACTTTGCTTATCCTTTCGGCGTTTGGAAAAGACCCGTTTTATCAGAGTTAAGAAAACATGGTTTTAAAATGGCCTTCCAGTTAGCCGATAAACGCGATGAAACTGATCCGTTGATGACCGTCCGCCGCATTTTGGATAGCGGGTACTGGACGACCAAAACGTTCAGCAATAGTTTAAGGCATAGTTTTTAAGCCCCTACCCCCTAAAGGGGAACATTGAAAATATTTTATAAAATCCCCTTTGGTAACCAAAAGGGGATTTTTATTTATATTGGTACTGTCATTCAGCATTTAAAGAATAAAAAATGAAAACTTGTATTATCAGTTTAGCGTTTCCTGCAATTTGTATAAGTTTTGGAAGAAAAACAGCCATTAGCTTTTTCATTCTATGTTTCTTATTGGGAGGTTATACCAACTCGTTTTGCCAATCATCAAAACTTATTGACGATCATTTTAAAGCATTGGCAAGCCATAACGTAAAAGCTATTGCTATGGGCTATGCTGATAGTGCAAAAGTGTATTCGCCAAATTGGGAAGGCGCTAAAACCGGCCCTTCCGGCATAACTGAAGTATATACGAGGTATTTCGCTTCAAGTCCTGATTTGACCTATCATGTTACCCGCATCATTAACGCAGGAGAAAATATTGTTGTTGAATATACATCTGCCGGTACCCTGTCAAATCCCGAAGGCAATACGCCAGCGTATATGAAAGACAAAAAATACACGCTTAATTATTGTGTCGTTTTCACGATCAAAAATGATAAAATAATAATGGAGACAGACTATTTTGACCAGGTTGCCTTTTTAAGACAAGTTGGTTTTTTTGATCAGAAATAATACCGCATCAATGCCGAAAAACGCAGACTTTTACAGTGCATTAATAAAAGCCGAAGCCAAAAAACTGGGCTTTATGTTTTGCGGTATCTCGAAAGCTGGGTTTTTAGAAGATGAAGCCCCGCGGCTGGAGGCATGGCTAAAAAAGGGTATGCAGGGCGAAATGCAATACATGGAAAACCATTTCGATAAACGCCTTGATCCCCGGCTGCTGGTTGACGGCGCTAAATCGGTGATCTCATTAGGGCTTAATTATTTTACTGATAAGGAACAGGCCGATCCTTTAAGCCCGAAGATATCAAAATACGCTTATGGAACAGATTACCATTTCGTAATAAAAGATAAACTAAAGGCTTTATTAGCGGTAATTAACGAAAAAATTGGAGAAGTAAACGGTCGGGCCTTTGTTGATTCGGCGCCGGTATTGGATAAGGCCTGGGCCAAAAAAGCGGGACTGGGCTGGACCGGTAAAAACACCAACCTGATCAGCAAAAAGCTGGGCTCCTTTTTTTTCCTTGCTGAACTGATTGTTGACCTGGAACTTGCATGCGATATTGCACCGACTATAGACCACTGCGGCACCTGTACCGCTTGTATTGACGCATGCCCTACAGAAGCCATCGTAGCGCCATATATTGTTGACGGCAGCCGCTGTATTTCCTATTTAACGATTGAGCTAAAAAACGAAATCCCGCAAGACTTTAAGGGCAAAATGGATAACTGGATGTTTGGCTGCGATGTTTGCCAGGATGTTTGCCCCTGGAACAAATTTTCGGTTTTGCACAGCGAACCTGCATTTAACCCCCATCAGGATCTCCTTAATTTAAAAGCAGGTGATTGGGAAAATATTACAGAAGAGGTATTCCAAAAAGTATTTAAAAATTCTCCGGTAAAACGAACCAAATTTAATGGGTTGAAAAGGAACATTTCTTTCTTAAAGTAAAGCGCGTAGCACGAAATATTGAATGCGGAATAGAGATTCTACAAGTTAAATCCTTTACAAAAAAAACAATTCCGAAATCGAACTTCCGAAATCCGAAATCAAAATTATCCCTTCTTAAACTTATCGGCCAGCAACTTTAGCATATCCTCGTTCACAGGTACAGCGGGTCCGTCATCTTTCTTTTTATAGGGCTGGTTTTCCGGGCGCGGGTGATTGTTGTGTTTGGGTGCCTCCGGCTTTGCAAATTCTCTTTTCACCGGGGCATCGGCAGGTTTTGTTGCCTGTGCGACTACGGGTGCAACCTGTGGCTCCTGCGGTTTAGGTTGTATTGGCCTGGGTTGCCGCTCGGCATATTTTTTAGCATTCCACCGGGTATATATTTCTTCCAGTTTGCGCTTGGTATATAAAGGGAAATCGCCATTCATCATCCATGAATAGTAGCTTGGTTCAGTTTTAAGCACATCTTCAACCGGTTTACCTTTATGTTTTCCAAAGTTGAACGTCTCTTCACCCTTATCATTAAAAACCATCCTGCCTGCAAAATCAACAGGCTTACTCAGGTTTGTGAATTTATGCAGCGCTTCCACATCGTTCACAACCGGGATTGATTTATTACCCTTTTTATCTTCCCATTCGGTATTAGCATAACGTTCAACCTGGGCAAGCAAAACCTCCATGGTTGCACGGGTATCGGCTTCGGCTGAATGTGCGTTTATAATTTGTTTATCACAATAAAACTGGTAAGCAGCCCTTAAAGTGCGCTGTTCCATCTGGTGGAAAATATTCTGAACATCCACAAAATGGCGGTTATCCAGATCAAACAAAACCCCTGCCCGCAAAAATTCTTCCATCAGCATGGGAATATCAAATTTATTGGAATTGTAGCCTGCAAGGTCGCTGGCATCAATAAATGCGGCAATATCAGTAGCTAAATCTTTAAAAAACAGTTCGTCCTTTATATCTTCATCATAAATACCATGAACCAGTGACGATTCCAGCGGAATCGGCATGCCCGGGTTTATACGCCATGTTTTAACATCCTCGCTGCCATCCGGGTGAAGTTTGATAACAGATATTTCTACAATACGGTCGGAGCCTATATTAGTCCCGGTAGTTTCAAGGTCGAAAAAAGCAAGCGGCCGTTTTAAGTTTAATTTCATGGGTATTGTATTTATTAATTGCCGGGATCTGTTTTCCCGGCCTTTTATATTTATTGTTTAAATCCACTTATTGCTCCGGCGTAATAAACGACCGGATAAGTAAAGGCTGCAAAAGTCTTAAAAAGAATTTGAACTATAAATTTTAAATCCGCCTAAATATATCACAATAAAAATATTACTTTGTGGCGTCCTTGTTACAATGATAATTTTATGAAAAAAACCTTATTTATCCTTTTTATTTTAACCGGCCTTGCAAAACTTGCCGCAGCCCAGGATTTCCCTTACGGAACAATTACCGATGAAGAAATAAACATGAAGAAGTATGCAAAAGATACTTCGGCCCATGCAGTTGTATTACAGGAATATGGCACTTCAAGAATAAATGTATCCAACGATGACAATATTAAATTAATGTTTGAATACCATGTTAAAATAAAAATTTTCGACAATAAAGGTTTTGACAATGCAACCGTAGCTATAAAGATCAGGAACAATGAAGATAATAATTATAGCGATGAAATTGAAAATATTACCGGCACTACTTATTATAAGGATGAAAACGGAATGATCCAAAAGGTAGAGTTTGACCCGAAAAAAGTTTACACCACCAGGGATTATAAATATCAGAGTACATCAAAATTCACCTTGCCCGGCTTACGAAACGGCTGTGTAATTGAGTACAAATACAGAACAACTTCCCCATTTTTTCTCGATCGTTTTCACCCATGGGAATTTCAGAGTGATATACCTAAAGTGTATTCAGAGTACGAAACACACATACCAGCCCATTACTCCTACAATGCGGTACTCAGGGGAAAATTAAAGCTTACTAAAAACAAAGCCGATATTGAACGCGGTTGTTTTTCGACCCATGGGGCCAGTAGTGACTGTTCAAATATGGTTTATGGCATGAGCGATATACCGGCGTTCGTGGAGGAAGATTACATGACTGCGCCCAAAAACTTCATCTCTGCAATAAGTTTTGATTTGCTGGAACACATAAATCCATATACCGGAGTCAAAATAAAGGCAACAACAGATTGGAAAAATATTGATTACTCACTTAAATCTGAACAGGAATTTGGCGGCCAGCTAAAAAAGAAAGATGTGTTTAAAGACCGTATTGTACCGGTTATAGCAGGTAAAACTGATGAACTGGAAAAAGCCAAAGCCATTTATGCGTACATCCAAAAAACACTAAAATGGAATAATTATATCGGCATATACAGCGATGGTGTAAGAAAAGCGCTTGATTCTCACAGCGGGAGTATTGCGGACATCAACATTTCCTTAGTTGACGCATTAAACAGCGCGGGTATCAATACCGAGGCAGTTTTACTTTCCACCCGCGAACATGGAACAGTCAATAACCTCTATCCTGCTACAAATGATTTTAATTATGTTGTGGCAAAAGCGAATATTGGTGATAAAAGTTACCTGCTCGATGCTACTGACCCGCTCTTAAGTTTCGGTATGCTGCCGTTGCATTGCCTCAATGACCAGGGCCGCGTTTTCAGTCTTGATAAACCCTCTTACTGGATGGATTTAAACCTTCCGCAAAAAGAGAAAAGCACACGCACACTTGATTTAACCTTACAGGATAATGGCATATTAAAAGGCACCTGCACCAATTACTTTTTTGGCTATGAAGCCTACAAAAGAAGGGTTGCAATTAAAAAATTCAATACTCCGGATGAATTTGTAGAAAAACTTAACGCTACCTCGCAACATGTAAAGATATTGAAATTTGAGTTCAGCAACCTGGATAGCCTGGAAGCACCTCTCGCTGAAACATATCAAATTGAGGTTGATATACTTAGTAAATTGGATAACCATCTTTCCTTTAACCCGTTTTTTTGGGATAAGATAGACACAAATCCCTTTAAGTTGAATGAAAGGTCATATCCCGTAGATATGGGTATGGTATCGGATGACCGGCTGATCCTTACTATTCATTTGCCCGATCATTACATCGTAGAAGTGCCCCCGCAAATTGTTGACATTTCCATGCCAAATAGTGGAGGTCGCTTTTTGACAAGTTATCAGCCGGATAATAATTCATTCACGTTCGCCCATGTAGTGTTATTAAGCAAATCCATTTACAGCTCCGAAGAATATCCTTACCTGAAAGAACTTTACAACAGGATCATCGTATCTGAAAAAGCTGAAATGATTTTCAAAAAGAAAATATGAGATCAATTTTTATAATATTTAGTTTGCTTTTATCCTATACTTTTGCAAATGCACAGGCAATTTACGATGTCAACCTGATTCCAAAGGAGCTGTTACCTCATGCAAGCGCTGTAGTGCGCGATGAAGAAGCCTCAATTGATGTAAAAGACTTTGATAACGTAATTTATCATGTAAAAAAGGCAATCACCGTATTAAATAAAAACGGTGACGATATAGCACACATGGCGATATTTTATGACAAAAGCAAAGTCATAAAGAATATTAAAGGGATAGCCTTGAATGCGTTTGGAAAACAAATTGTAAAATTCAATGAAAGTGATTTCCTTGATCAAAGTACAGCTGATGGTTTCTCGCTGTTTGAAGACGAACGGGTAAAACATTATATTCCGGCCATCACAGAATATCCATACACTATTGTATATGAATACGAACTTAAATACAAACAAACCTTAAACTTTAAAAATTGGGACCCGCTGCCTGAAACTAACCTTGCTGTTGAAAACAGCACTTTTACTTTTAGTTGCAAACCCGATTTTAATATCAGGTACAAAGAAACCAACGTACCGGGTAAAGTAGTAACGGGCACAAATTCACAAGGATTAAAAACATACACATGGAACGTAAAAAATCTTAAAGCCATCAAATACGAACCGTTTACCCCTTACTATGATAATGATTTTATCAGTGTTAAGATTGCCCCTGAAAAATTTACGTATTACGGAATCCCAGGCTTTTTTACCAATTGGAAAGAACTGGGCAAGTGGGACTACGACAAGTTGGTTGCAAGTCGCCAGGAATTACCGGCGGAGACAGTGGAACATGTGAAGGACCTGACCAAAGACATTACCGACCCAAAACTAAAGGCAAAAAAAATATACGAATATATGCAGGGTAAAACCCACTATATAAGTGTGCAGGTGGGTATAGGTGGGTACGAGCCTTTTTTAGCCTCGGATGTCGACCACCAAAATTACGGAGATTGCAAAGCATTGGTTAACTATACGCAGGCACTCCTGAAGGCGGTTAATATTGACTCTTATTATTGCGTTGTTGAATCGGGAAGTAAGTATAAAGTAAGTATGCTGAATGATTTTGCAAGTATGCAGCAGGGCAACCACATTATCCTGTGCCTCCCGTTTAAAAATGATACTACCTGGGCAGACTGCACGAGCCAGACTATTCCTTTTGGCTATTTGGGCGATTTTACAGATGACCGCACTGTACTTGCCTGTACCCCGGAAGGCGGAAAGTTAATGCACACCCCAAAATACCGGTCCGAGGACAATTTAGAGCGCCGCAAAGCCAACTTTCTGTTGACAGAATCAGGTGAATTGTCGGGCACGATGTCAACAATTTTTAAAGGTGTTGATTATGAAGATCGTTATCATGTGGTCAATGAACCGCATAATGAGCAATTAAAAAAGCTTCAGGAGATTTATCCTGTTAATAATTTGAATATTGAGCATATTGACTACAAACAGGACAAAGGCCTGGACCCCGTCACAACCGAAAACATAAAGCTACGGGCCAGGGACTACGCAACGGAATCAGGCGGAAGAATTTACTTTTTTCTGAACCCGGTGAACCGCAGAACAAACGTACCTGAAAAGGTAATGAACCGAAAGAATAATGTTTATATTAACCGCGGTTATACCGATGAGGAAGAAATAATTTATACTGTGCCGATGGGTTACCATTCGGAAAAGAAACTTTTAGATTATACCATCGACAAACCTTTCGGCAAGTTTACAGCGTCAATGGCCTTAACCGGAAACAAGTTAATATTTAAACGCAAGCTACAGGTTATTGACGGCACGTACAGCAAGGATACTTATCAGGATTTAGTAGATTTTTACCAGTCGGTGGTTGATGCGGATAGTTACACTGTGAGTTTGATTAAAAATCCGTAGAGATTAAGTTCAGCCGAAAATTATTAGTCCAAGGATGATCCCAACGATCATAATGATATATAACAGGATCTCGGTACTGGCAAACTTCTTGTATTTTGTCCAGAACGCATATTTTTCTTTTCCATCAGCCATGATGCCACAAAGGTACGAAAAAAAATAAATTGATTATTTACCCGGCGCTGAATTTGGGTCCTCAATAATTGAACCGCAACGCGAAAAATATTTATAGGTATAAGGGTCGTGCAGTTTGGTAATAATGACCCCTTTTGATGAACTGGCATGCACATAATACCCGTTTTGAAGGTAAACGGCTACATGGCTGAATTTCTTTCCGTCATAGTCAAAAAACAACAGATCGCCTTCCACCAGTTCTTCTTCGTATTTGCGCTTAATCACGTTTATTTGCTGGCTGGTGGAGCGGGGGATATTGACGCCATATACCTGTTGCTCCAATAGCTGTGCCAGCCCGGAGCAATCAACGCCATCTTTATCCTCGCCGCCAAATCGG
>JBIOHE010000184.1:0-8675 GCA_044448725.1 Sphingobacteriales bacterium
ACTATGAAAAAGGTAAATATAAAACATATCAGCAACCTTCATAACGAGTGGTTAAGAGGGTTGGAGTTTTACGCCATAGAGCTCAATATTATGCAGGAACGCCTTGATGAGATTGCAGCCGGAAATACCGGAAAGAAAGCAGCTGAAAAAATCGAATACTTTCAGAACGAAATTATTATCCACCGCAATTTTATTGATGAACTGAGGCATTATATCCATAATAACCTTAAAATTATGGAAGACGAGTTGCTTAAAACCGAAATTTTTGTGGATGAAAATACAGCCTTTGAACACAAAAAATTAAATGAGCAATACCTTACCGAGGAAAGAATGATAAATGAATTACGCCAGGAGTTTAACAGGTTTGCTGCTGAATGGTTGTAATTTTAACCGAACCCCAAGCTCTCCGGTATTACATATAACGGTCTGTGATCAGAACGTGATTTTAGTGCTTTGTAACCAGCTAAGCTGAGTTAACACCCCGGGCATAGTCTGTTTATTTTGATTGTTTCGCATTTATTTATAAAAAATCTTTGTATATTTGATTTTGCTGAAACATTAAAAATAAAATCATGGAACCACAAAAAAAGGAAATACCAAATGATATTCCTAAGTTCCTAAGGAAAATAATTCAGGATAAAAGGGATATTAAACAGGCTTTAAAGGATAAGAAATCTTTAAGCGAATTAGCAAAAGAAAAAGATATTCATTTTGCAAAACTTCTATGATGTTAATTCATCTGCAGATGGATTAATTAACACCTTTACTACAAGATTTAATATTGAATATTCATTAACCCTAACTTCTTATCAAATGGGAGAAATAAGGGTTTTTTCTTTGTCTTTATATCCCGATAACGAAAATAATGTTTTTGATTACTGGGTTAAAAATACGGTAATCAAAATAATATCAGAATTTTTAAGAACTGATTCAAATATTGTATTTTACGTTTGTGATAGTGAAGATGGAGAAGAAGATAAGCGGCATAGGGTATTTGAATATTGGTACGCTAAAGCAATTGAATTGCATGAATTTATAGCTAAATATAATTATACAATTAAATCGGAAAATAATTATACTGTTAATTCGTCTATCATCTACAATCGGGATAACTATCTTTCAGATTATATTATACAGGAATTTAAAAAACAAATAGAAATACTTTAAATTTAGCTCATAAATTATCACAATGAAAGCCATTTACTTTTTACATATCAAATTAAACCAATATACGCAGCGCGTAAAAAGCGCATACGAAATTGTTTTTTTAGCGTTATTGCTGATTGGGCTACTGGCGTTGAGCACTTTAAACGCTAACCATACCGTTGCGGTATGGGCAAGCGCACTGGCGGGGCTAACCACTGGGGTAATTGCAATTAAAATGCCGGCAATTATTAACTACGTTAAACTTGCAAGGCAAAAAAGCAGCAATTAACCTTTAAATGTTTTATAATTTCCGTTACCCGCTTGTACTGTTTTTGTCCGGTTACATGCTGCTGATAGTTTCGTGGTTGCTAAGAATTTTGCACTGGCCCGGGAGTAGTTTAATGTTTGGGAGCATGCTGATGGTGCAGGGCTTTTCAATCATCTGGCTTGTAATTATTACTGTCCGGTCCAAAAAATCTTAAAACAGGTTTCTCCCTGTTATCCCGACTAAAGACTTTCGACTTCTGACTCAAGACTTAACCCGCCCCATATTGCCTCGCCATCCTTGCTATGCGTACTTCCAGCGGTTCGGTTGTTAAGCGCTCACGGCCCAAACTGTCAACCATAATAGGGAAGGCAAAGGGCGTTGGGCGGTTGATTGTTTTTAATATGATGGTTTGTTTGATGATACGCTGCAATGCCGCCCTTAACCTGAATTCCTCCAGCTGGAATGCCATGGCTTCGTTATAGGCCTGGCGTACCAGTAAATTATCCGGCTCGTACTCGCTGAAAACTTCGAACAGGAGCGATGTGGAAGCCTGTAAATGCCTGTTTTTTACCGGCTGACCGGGATAACCGGTGAATACCAGTCCGCCGATGTGTGCAATATCCCTGAACCGTCTGCGGGCCATTTCATTGGCATTTAAACTGTGCTGAATATCTTCGAGCAGGTTATCTATCGAGAAAAAACCTGCATCTTCCAGCGCCTGTTCAATGGGAATGTCTTCCTCGGTTAACAACTCAAAACCATAATCATTCATGGCGATGGAAAAAGTCGCGTTTTTTATTTTGCTGATACGATAAGCCAGCAGGGAGGCCATACCCTCATGCACCAGCCTCCCCTCAAAAGGGTAAAATAACAAATGGTGCCCCTCATTGGATTTAAACGACTCGATTAAAAACTCGTGCCGTTGCGGCAAATGCGATAGTTCCGATTGCAGGTTAAACAAAGGTTTCAGCGCAATTACTTCTTCATCCTGTTCAATGCCATGGGCCACCTCGTCCAGCTTATCCCTGAACACCGCCGATAACTGGGATGATAATGGCATTCGTCCGCCCATCCAGCTGGGGATCATCCCCTTTTTGGCCGTCGATTTTCGTACAAATGCCGTCATTTCCTTTAGCCGAACAAATTCCAGGCTGCGCCCGGCAAACCAAAAGGTATTACCGGGTTTCAGTTTGGAGATAAACGACTCCTCGATAGTTCCCAGGCTGCCGCCGCTGAGCCATTTTACCCGGATGCTCAATTCGCTGGTGATGGTGCCAATGCTCAGTCTGTGCCGCATGGCTACCCGGCGGTTGGTTACTTTAAACACGCCTTCTTCTACCACTACCTTTAAAAATTCATCGTATTGGGCAAGGGTTTTGCCGCCGTTGGTGATAAAATCAAGCAACTGATTAAACTCGCTGCGCTGCAGATCTGCGAACGCAAAGGTTGATTTTACTTCCTTAAATAATTCATCGGCCCTGAAACCATCCGACACCGCCAGCGTAACCATGTACTGGATCAGCACATCTATGGTGAGCAGCAAAGGGTCGCGGCTTTCAAATATCCCGGCTTTTATACCCTCTTTCAGCGCGGCGCCTTCCAGCAGTTCGAGCGAGTGGGTAGGTACAAAATAAGCTTTGGATACCGCGCCGGGGGCATGTCCGCTGCGACCGGCGCGCTGCATAAAACGCGCCACACCTTTCGGACTGCCAACCTGTATTACGGTATCTACCGGCCTGAAATCAACCCCCAAATCCAAACTCGAAGTGCATACCACCACTTTTAATGCTTCGGCATGAAGGGCCTGCTCCACCCAGTTGCGCAGTTCATTATCAAGCGAGCCGTGGTGCATGGCCATTACGCCGGCATACTCCGGGTAATTATTTAAAATGGCATGGTACCATATTTCCGACTGCGAGCGGGTGTTGGTAAAAATGAGCGTGGTTTTGCTTTTGGCCACAATGTCCATCACCTGCGGCAGCAGCTTTAAACCAATATGCCCGGCCCAGGAGTAACTTTCAATATTTTCGGGAATGATGGATTTGATGAGCAGTTTTTTCTCCAGGTTAGCCCGTACCATCCTAACCTTATCACGCGGAAAATCGTTGCCTAAAAGCACTTCTGCAGCTTCTTCAAGATTGCCAATGGTGGCGCTGATACCCCAGAGCTTCAGTTTGCAGTTGGCAGTTGGCAGTTTGCTTTCAGTTTGCAGTTGGCGGTTTGCAGTTTGCAATTCATCAATACTACCTACTGCAAACTGCCCACTGCAAACTACTTTCAACTTACTCAAACCCAGCTCCACCTGAACGCCGCGTTTGGTGCCAAGGAGTTCGTGCCATTCGTCGATCACTACTACCTGCAGGTTTTGGAACATTTTGGGATATTCCTTTTGGGCCAGCATCAGGTGCAGGCTTTCGGGGGTGGTGAGCAGTACTTCGGGCAGCTTTTTCTTTAGTGCCTGTTTTTCGGCGGCGGGCGTGTCGCCGGTACGGGTCATTATTTTCCAGGGCAGGCCCATTTCGTCGCACACTTCCTGCATGGCTTTTTTAATGTCGTTGGTCAGCGCCCGCAGCGGGGTAATCCATAACATCATCAGCCCGTTATTGCTTTTATGGGTGTAGGTATCCGGGTGTTTATTGATAAAATCGGCCAGGAAAGGCAGGAAAAGCGCGAAAGTTTTACCGCTGCCTGTTGGCGCATTCAGCAATCCCGAATAGCCTTTAAGGTAAGCCTCCTCCATCTCCCGCTGAAAAGCAAACTGCTCCCAGTTCTTTTTCCGGTACCATTCGCGGATGATCTGCTGCCCTTTTGAAACCATGGGTATAATATACAACGGATTTTACAATTTGATGTAAAGTGTGAGTCTTTATCCTCAGATTGTTGTCGGAGCCATGATTAATGGATTGCCACGATGCACTTCAAAAACCAGATCAGGAAAATCGTTTAATCTTGTAATCATAGATCAGAAAAAAAGTCATGCCAGTTCGCTTGCTCCTCATGCTTGCGAAAATGAACAGTAGGTATTGAATGTTATTAATGCAAACGGAACGCTTGCAACTTTTTGTGTTTAAGCGGAAGGTCTGGGGGGAACCAATTGGCTGCACCCATCGTTGATATATAACGCCCTTCCCTATACTGTCGCTATTTATGGTCGGCGGGCATCGCCCGTCGCAAATATATTTGTCCCCTTATGGGGCATTTGCTTTTTAAACGCGATTTTTCTGGTGAATCGACAGCATTGACTTTCGCTCCAAGCTCACCGGGGACACTCACCCTGCTACCTGCGTTCCATAAATTCCAATTCCTGCCAATCGGGAAGCTCTTGTTTACCGGAGGTTTTATCAAATACCATCGCTTGTTTGGTTGCGGTATTATATTTTGGCCATGGTGGCAAACCATTGCGGTTAGGGTTGCCGTGTGTTATAAAGTTTATCCAATAGGATGACATCAGGTTGGCCAGCTGATGGTCGGCAGGTTCCCAGGGGCGGTGCAAAAACTTTAAATTATTCATAACGTAAGCAACCTCGCCGGTATGGAATGTGCCGTATTTTACATAATCGGCGGTAGCGGGCAGCTTTCGCGAAAAATAATAAACGTAAACCGGCGCTTTACCCTGCGCGCTCTGTAAGGAAGCCCATTTATAGCCAGAGGCGGCAAAAATAATGTCCCTGCTTAATTTGACTTGTGACCGTGCCGCCTCTTCATCTGTATTTGCAGGATAAAGCTGTAAAAACTTTTCAGCATCATTTCCATATTGATCTTTAGCCTGCTGAATAAAGGCTTCTTTCTTTTTAAAACCTGCCACAAAACTCTCATCTGCGTTCCAGCCTGTGAGTACGGGCACATTATTTTGTTTTCCTTCGGCAAATATTTGGGAAACGGGTTCGGGCAGCACATTGCCATCAACTATAGGTGCGTAACGGCCCGGGAACTTCATTAAATCGTCAGCGGGTACTTTTCTTAATTCCTCCAGTGTTGATGCATGAACTGCCGCCGCCAGTTTAAGGCCCTGTTGTTCGGCAACATCAAGGTTATTGGCTTTGAGCATCGGATTGGCTATCATCAGCGAACCACTTTCGGCAATAGCTTTGTTAAAGAGGCCTTTTGCTGCCAGCGATGCCACCAGGCAGTTCACACTCATAGAACCGGCCGATTGGCCGTCGATAGTAACATTATCCGGATTGCCGCCAAAAGCTGCAATGTTGTTCTTTACCCATTTTAGGGCTGCGATCTGATCCAGCAATCCGTAATTCCCTGATGCTTTATCCGGCGATTCTTTGGTAAGACCGGGATGTGCCAGGAACCCGAAAACACCAACCCGATAGTTAACCGAAACAAATATGATTCCCTTTTTTGCCATGGCTTCGCCATCATAAATAGGCACTGCCGTTCCCCCGCTGGTAAAACCGCCGCCATATATCCAAACAAAAACCGGCCGCTTGTCGCCCTTATGCGCTTTTGTCCACACATTAAGGTAAAGGCAATCTTCGCTTACCGGCTTTTCCGGGATAAGAAACTCAGGGGTATAAACCGCAAATGGGACCGGTTTGCCCTGCATTGGGCTTGGGCCGAAATCTTCACATTTTTTTACACCGCTCCATGGCTGCACGGGCTGCGGCGTTTTCCAGCGTAATTCGCCTACGGGTGGTGCAGCGAATGGAATGCCCTTAAAAGCCACAACCCCGCTTAATTTACTTTTAATACCCGAAATCAGCCCCGGTTCAATCCGGACTGTATCAGGATTTTTACCATCGGCATTTCGCGGTTGGAATGAATAAAACAGGACCGAAACGCTCACTAAAACTAAGCAAACGACCAATACAGGTAGGTTTTTCATGAAAATTGGTTTATAATGTGTCTTTAAGACGCAATATAATAATTAATAAATGATGATTTTGTAAGCAAACACTTTTTAATATTATTTAAAAAGTATAATTTGCAGACTGTTTCTTTGCAAGTAAACCTCTTTAATAATTCCTGAAATGAAAAAAATTATATTACTGACCTATTGCTGCTTCGTGGCTTTTTTATCCTTTGGACAGGCAGGTAAAACCACCTTGTCAATTATTCCCGAACCTGTAAAAACAATTGCCGGGAAAGGCAAATTTATATTGCCCCGGCATATTGTGATTGAAGCAGGAACTACAGCTGACCTGAAAGCGGTTACGGATTTTCTGAAAAACAAACTAACAAAACCTACAGGGGCAACGGTTATAGTAAAAAACTCTTTTACTGCGCCGGCAACAATTAAGTTATTACTATACAAAAAGCAGGATAGTGCGTTAGGCAAGGAAGGATATCATTTATGGATTAGTAAAACGGGTGTTGTGATAAGGGCCAACGAGCCTGCCGGATTATTTCACGGTGCACAAACGCTGGTACAGTTATTACCCAAAGAGATTGAAAGTGCTGATGCAGCGCCCCATGTACTTTGGGCGCTGCCTTATGCAGAAATTACAGATTACCCGAGATTCGCCTGGAGAGGTTTGATGCTTGATGTTTCAAGGCATTTCTTTACTAAGGAAGAGGTGAAACAGTACATCGACCAGATGGCGCGTTACAAATTTAACCTGCTGCATTTGCACCTGACCGACGATGAAGGCTGGCGTGTTGAGATAAAAAGTTTGCCCCGTTTAACCACTATTGGCGCTTACAACGTTAAAAAAATTGGGGAGTTTGGGTCGTTTTCGGCACCCGGGCCTGATGAACCGCGTAATTATGGCGGCTTTTATACCCAGGATGACATCAGGGAACTGGTGCAATATGCAAAGGAAAGATTTGTAAACATTATGCCCGAAGTTGATGTGCCGGGGCATAGCCTTGCCGCTGTAGTGGCTTATCCTGAGCTGTCATGCACTGCCGGCGCAGAGAACTACAAAGTACGGTCGGGCGAACATATTATGAACTTTGGCAAAAATGGACTGACCGCGCTGGTTGATAATACGTTGAATCCTTCAAGCGAAAAAACTTATGCGTTTTTAGATAAGGTATTAACCGAAGTGGCGCAACTATTTCCTTTCGGATATATCCACATGGGTGGTGATGAATGTGCGAAGAACTTTTGGGCCCAAAGTGATTCTGTTAAAGCTTTGATGCAAAAAGAAGGGTTAAAAAACATGGAAGAGGTGCAAAGCTATTTTGAAAAGCGCCTTGAAGCGATAGTTGAATCAAAAGGGAAAAAATTCATGGGCTGGGATGAGATTATTGAAGGCGGTCTTGGCCCTAAGGCGGCAGTTATGAGCTGGCGTGGAATACAAGGTGGCATTACTGCCTCGAAACTTGGGCACGAAGTAGTGATGAGCCCAACCACTTTTGCGTACCTCGATTATATGCAGAGCGACAGGGTGATGGAACCACACGTTTACGCCACACTGCGTTTAAGTAAAGCATACGAGTTTGAGCCGGTTCCGGATAGCGCTGACGCCAGATTAATATTAGGCGGACAGGCTAATTTATGGGCCGAACAGGTTTACAATTTCAGGCAGGTAGAGTATATGACCTGGCCCCGCGGTATGGCCATTGCCGAATCGGTTTGGTCGCCAAAAGAAAAGAAAAACTGGGATAACTTTTTCCCTAAAGTTGAAAAACAGTTTGCCCGCCTGGACGAAGCTGAAATAAAATACGCGCCAAGCATGTACGATCCCGACTTTGAACCAGGCATGGGCGCTGATAGCCTCATAAGGGTAGCATTAACCAATGAAATTCCGGGTCTCGATACCTATTATAGTTTTGACAATTCCTATCCAGACAGGTTTTATCCTAAATATACCGAACCGCTTGTGATCCCTAAAGATGCCACCCAGCTTAGGGTAATTACCTACAGGGGCAAACAGCCGATAGGCCGTATGGTAACTATGCCTGTTGCGGAACTTAGGAGCCGCATCAGAAGGAGAGCAGAGCGGTAGGAAGTTAAAGTCTGGAGTCGTCCCGATAGCTATCGGGAGTCATAAGTCATCATTTATTTATATAAAACTCCCGGTATCATAGCCGGGAGTTTTTAGGTTCTATGACGGATAGTATGGGTGACCATAATTCTATTTCGCCAAATATTCTAATACCAAATGCAAATTTGCCTTAACGGCATACTGCCCCGCCATTTGGCGGGTTACCGCTTTGTAGAAAATGAAAACACAAGCAATTTGTTCCCCGTCCAGGGGCTACAGTGTGCCGTGAAAGGATTACCGTTGTATGGTAATCAAATGTTGTATAAAAGATGGTAGCAGGCCTACCAATGTCGCTGTGCAAGCGGAGGCATTAAACC
>JBIOHE010000185.1:0-8665 GCA_044448725.1 Sphingobacteriales bacterium
AGAACAATTTGAACGAGATACACGCTTATAATGGGACTTGCAGATATTATAATTAAATTTATACTGGTAGTGATCATATTTGCGATCAGTTTACTGATTGCTTTATACTCCACTTATGCCGAACGAAAAGTAGCGGCATTTTTCCAGGACAGGTTAGGCCCAAACCGCGCCGGCCCTTTTGGTATTTTTCAGCCTTTTGCTGATGGTGGCAAAATGTTTTTGAAAGAAGAGATCATTCCGGCAAGTGCGAGTAAGTTCTTATTCATAGCCGGGCCGTCGTTATCCATATTTACGGCATGTATAGGTTCAGCTGTTATTCCCTGGGGGCAACAGCTAACTATTGGAGGTCATGTTATTGACCTGCAGGTTGCTGATATTAATGTGGGCGTTTTATACATACTTGGGGTGGTTTCGCTGGGTGTTTATGGTGTTATGATAGGCGGCTGGGCATCAAACAATAAATATTCATTATTGGGCGCCATTCGGGCAGCATCGCAAAACATCAGTTACGAAATATCCATGGGCCTGGCCATCATAGCATTATTAATGGTAACCGGCACGTTAAGCCTTAAAGAAATTGCAGTACAACAACATGGATTCTGGCATGGTGGAATGCCATGGAACGGCGGTTGGTTTACCTGGAACTTTTTTAAACAGCCTTTAGGCTTCTTATTATTCATTGTTTGTGCTTTTGCGGAAACTAACCGTACACCGTTTGACCTCCCCGAATGCGAAACGGAACTGATTGGCGGTTACCATACCGAATACTCATCAATGAAACTTGGCTTTTACCTGTTTTCCGAATACATCAACATGTTTATATCGGGAGCGGTAATGGCAACCTTATATTTTGGCGGATATAATTTCCCAGGCATGCATTATTTTTCGGGAAATGTGCTTGCCATCCTCGGGGTGGTAGTGTTGTTTGCGAAAATATTTTTCTTTATCTTCTTTTTTATGTGGGTAAGATGGACAATCCCCCGTTTCCGTTACGATCAGTTAATGGACCTGGGCTGGAAAGTATTGATCCCGTTGGCAATAGCCAATATTGTGATCACTGGAATTTTTATTACTTTTTTTAAATAGATCAGCGTTTAAATCAGATGGAACCATTAAGTAATAAACGAAAAGTACTCGAAGCAAAGCCGCTCAATTTTTGGGAGCGGATTTATTTGCCTGCCATTGTACAGGGCCTTTCAATTACGATGAAGCACTTTTTCAGGAAACCTGTAACTGTACAATATCCTGAGAAAACACGCGAATATTCAGAAAACTTTCGCGGTCTGCATTCGCTTAAGCGCGATGAGAACGGCAAAGAGCGTTGTACAGCCTGCGGTTTATGCGCCCTGTCGTGCCCGGCCGAAGCCATCACCATGATAGCAGCCGAACGCCAGAAAGGTGAAGAACATTTGTACCGCGAAGAAAAATATGCAGCTGTTTACGAAATAAACATGTTACGCTGTATTTTTTGTGGCCTATGCGAGGAAGCATGCCCGAAAGAAGCAATTTACTTGGACGGCCCGCATGTAACTTCAGACTATTTAAGAAAAGATTTTATATACGGAAAAGACAAATTAGTAGAAGCGCCCTTAAATCAATAAAGAAGTTTTATACCTTTGCCCAACTCTTTTTAAGGTAAGGTATTTTGAAAATATAAACCATGAGTACATTTTACTTCATCGCATTTTTGTCCATATTTTTTTCGATACTGGTTATTTCAGCGAAAAATCCTGTGCATAGCATCCTTTATCTGGTACTTACATTTTTCACTTTCACCATTCATTATATTTTAATGAATGCCCAGTTTTTGGCAGTGGTTAATTTCATTGTTTACATGGGGGCAATCTTAGTATTGTTCTTATATACGCTCATGTTAATCAACTTAAACAAGGACTCGGAGCCGCGTAAATCAAACCTGGTTAAGCTTGCAGCCGTTATCGGCGGCGGTTGCTTTTTGGTAACCATAGTTGCTGCACTGAAAGCCTTTAAGATTTCGGAACCTGTAATACTGCATGACCCAAACCTTGGTCTTGTAAAAAACTTAGGAAAAATACTATTTAACGAATATTTGCTGCCATTTGAAGTATCGTCAATATTGCTGTTATCGGCAATGGTGGGCGCTGTTTTATTAGCTACAAAAGAACCCAAAACAACTTGATGGAAACCCTGACACAAAACATACAAGCAATACCGCTTAATCACTACATATTATTATGCAGTATTATTTTTGCAATAGGTGTTACCGGCGTACTGATCCGCCGCAACGCCATCGTGATATTTATGTCGGTTGAACTGATGCTGAATTCAGTAAACCTGCTGCTTACCGCATTTTCCGTATATCGCGGGGATGCCACCGGTCAGGTTTTTGTATTCTTTATTATGGCGCTGGCCGCTGCGGAAGTCGCTGTAGGCTTAGCAATCATTGTAATGATATACCGCAATACAAATTCGATAGATATAAACGTATTGAACAGGTTGAAATGGTAAAATAATTTCGGAAGTCGGATTAACTTCGTTGAGGGCTTTGCCGTTTTCGATTTCGGATTTTATTAATTTATAAATAGTAACACTTAAAAAGACAAATCTAAAAGTCTCTCCGCCAATTGGCGGATGAGATTTAGAGGGGACTCATTATGGATAAATACATCTGGCTTATTCCTTTACTACCGTTAGCCGGTTTTATTATTAACGGCGTTGGCCGCAATACGCTGCCAAAAAGTTTAATTGGTTTTTTGGGTTGCATTTTGGTATTGGTTTCTTTCGGTATCAGCGTCGGCGCCTTTTTACAGGTAAAATCTACCGGCGCATTCAACGTAAATCTTTTCGAATGGTTCTCCGTTGGTGAATTTAAAATCTCCTTCGCATTCCTGGTTGATCAGCTGAGCGCTTTAATGCTTTTAATTATTACAGGCGTAGGGTTCCTCATCCACCTGTATTCCGTTGGTTATATGAAAGGCGATGCCGGGTTCGGTAAGTTTTTTTCCTATCTCAACCTCTTTGTTTTCTTTATGCTGCTGCTGGTGCTCGGCTCAAACTACCTGGTGATGTTTATTGGCTGGGAGGGTGTAGGGCTCTGCTCTTACCTGCTGATCGGTTTCTGGTACACCAATCCCGATTATGCCGATGCCGCTAAAAAAGCATTTATAATGAACCGCATCGGCGACCTTGGCTTTGTGATCGCTATCTTTTTAATGATCCTTATTTTTGGCAGCGCCTCATTCAGCGATATTTTTGCAAAGGCGGGCACAAAAGAATACGCCAACGTAAATTTCACCTTAATAACCATGCTGCTGTTTATCGGCGCTGTGGGTAAATCGGCGCAGATCCCCTTGTTTACATGGCTTCCTGATGCAATGGCCGGCCCTACCCCGGTATCTGCTTTAATCCATGCGGCAACCATGGTAACTGCCGGTGTTTATATGATTGCCCGTTCAAACATATTGTTCACCCTTGCCCCTGTTACACAGCACACAATTGCCATTATAGGCCTTTCAACTGCCGTGTTAGGCGCGCTGATTGCTTTGACACAAACTGATATTAAAAAGGTACTGGCTTATTCAACCGTATCGCAATTGGGTTATATGTTTTTAGGGTTGGGCGTGGGCGCTTATACCGGCGCTTTTTTCCATGTACTTACTCATGCATTTTTTAAGGCTTTGTTGTTCCTTGGTGCAGGTTCTGTAATCCACGCGGTTAGCGGCGAACAGGATATGCGCAAAATGGGCGGTTTAAAAGGAAAATTACCTGTCACGTTTATTACCATGTTTATAGGTACGCTGGCAATTTCAGGGATCCCGCCGTTTGCCGGCTTCTTCTCTAAAGATGAAATACTTGCCCATACCTTTATGCAAAGTACTTCAATGTATGTTATAGGTGTTATTACAGCCATGTTTACATCATTCTATATGTTCAGGCTATTGTACCTTACCTTTTACGGCAAATTCCGTGGTACACACGAGCAGGAACATCATTTGCACGAATCTCCCCCATCAATGACCATCCCGCTTATTGTGTTGGCCGTATTGTCAACTATAGGCGGTTTAATTGGTGTTCCCGAATCATTGGGCGGTCACCATTGGCTCGAACATTTTATGGAACCTGTATTTAAACAATCAGCTGCACTGGTTACAACGGTTGCTTTAAGCCAAAATACTGAACAAATATTAATGGGCTTATCGGTTGGCGGCGCAGTGCTGGCATTAATATATGCCTATATTAAATATGTTAAAAATTCACATCTTCCGCTTGCTGATACGGAAGAACGCCCAGCATTGGCCGGTCTGTCATATCATAAGTTTTATATCGATGAATTGTACGATGCTATAATCCGCAAACCACTGGATGCTTTATCGGTATTCTTTGATAAGGTGGTTGACCGTTTGGGTATTGACGGGATTGTGAACGGTTTTGGTAAAGGATCAATAGAGGCAAGTAAAGGCCTGCGTTTACTGCAAACAGGAAATGTTGGTTTCTATATATTCATGATGGTAGTGGGTATCATTTCCATATTAATGTACCTTGTTGTTAAAGTTTAAAAAACGTTTAACGTTTACAATATAAAAATGACGGTTAATATTTTAATTTTCTTACCTGTAATTGCGGCCCTGGCTGTTTTATTATTTAAAAACAACGCAGCCAGGCACGCCGCGTTAGCTTTTTCTGTGGCCGAACTGGCCGCTGCGGCCTTTTTCCTGACCAGGTTCGTCCAGGACGCCTCGGTACAATTTGCCGTTGATGTGCCCTGGATACCCAAACTGGGTATTTACTTCAATGCAGGCATTGACGGCATAAGTATGATAATGATATTGCTTACCACGCTGCTGGTACCGCTCATTATCTTAACTACTTATAAGCACCAGTATAAAAACGCAGCCGCTTTTTACGCCCTTATATTGTTTATGCAGGCTGCACTGGTAGTAGTTTTTACTGCTTTAGACGGCTTTTTGTTTTATGTGGGATGGGAAGCCGCGCTGATACCGATCTATTTTATCTGCGCCCTCTGGGGAGGCGAAAACCGCATCCGCATTACACTCAAGTTTTTCATTTATACTTTTTCAGGGTCGCTGTTTATGTTGCTGGGCATTATTTACCTGTACCTGCAAACACCCGAAAAAACATACGACATATTCCATTTTTATAATTTAGGCCTTAACCTGCACCAGCAAACCTGGGTATTTTGGGCCTTCTTCGTGGCATTTGCCATTAAGATGCCAACATTCCCATTTCATACCTGGCAGCCCGATACTTATACCGAATCGCCAACTGCAGGTTCAATGATGTTAGGCGGTATTATGTTAAAAATGGGGATCTATGGCGTTATCCGCTGGATGATACCAAATGTGCCTTTAGGCTTTTACAATTTCCAAAGCCTAACGATTATGCTTGCTGTGATTGGTATTGGCTATGCATCAATTATTGCTTTCACGCAAAAAGACGGTAAGCGCCTCGTAGCTTACTCATCCATTGCCCACGTTGGACTAATTGCGGCAGGGATATTTGTCTGGAATAACGAGGGCCTCCAGGGCGCAATGATACAAATGCTGAGCCATGGTATAAACATCGTTGGGATGTTCTTTATCTGGGATATCATCAGCACCCGTTTAAATACAAGGCAGATCAGCGATTTGGGCGGTATAGCAAAAACAGCGCCTAAATTTGCAATAGCTTTTTTAATTATCGTGCTCGGCACGGTTGCCCTGCCATTAACCAATGGTTTTGTCGGCGAATTCTTATTATTGCTGAGTGTTTTGCAATGGAACATCTGGATGGTTACCGCAGCTGGTCTGACAATGATATTTGGTGCGGTTTACATGCTCCGCATGTATAAAAAAGTTATGCAGGGTGAAACAAACGCATTAACTGCTACCTTTACCGACATCAGTGGCTCAGAAACTTTAGTACTGAGTATCATCTGCGCCTTAATAATAATTGTCGGCATCTATCCGCATCCAATTCTTCATATATCCGAAGCTGCTGTTAAAGAGTTAGTTCATTCGGTTAATACTAAATTTTACCAGGTAAAACCATGAGTACCTTAATTATAATATCTACGCTGCCTATACTGCTTTTATATTTAGGTTTATATAAAGCCCAAAAGGCCCTGTTGCCTGTTACTATCATTGGTTTGCTTACCGCTTTAGGCTTTGCTGTTGCCCAGTGGAATAACAACGCACAGCCAATTTATCACGGTATGATGCTTTTTGACAATTTCTCAATTGCATTTTCTGCTATCACCATTATATCAACCGCATTGATCATTTTCCTGTCCAAGGGGTATTTTGAAAAGATCAGCAGCCACATTGCCGAGTATTATGCCATTATCCTTTTTGCACTGGCTGGCATTATAGTAATGGTTTCGTTTTATAATTTAACGATGCTTTTCATCGGGATAGAGATCATGTCTGTAAGCTTATATATCCTTGCCGGGATAAAAAAGAACGATTTTGCATCCAATGAAGCAGCATTAAAGTATTTCCTGATGGGCGCGTTTTCCACAGGGTTTTTATTATTCGGGATCACTTTGATCTATGGGGCGTCGGGATCATTTAACCTCGAAACTATCCGTAACTGGGTTACAGCTCATCCCAAAGGTATCGACCCCATGTTTTATTCAGGTATCCTGCTAATCATAGTAGGCCTTTGTTTTAAAGTAGGAGCGGCGCCATTCCATTTCTGGACGCCTGATGTTTATGAAGGCTCCCCTACCCTCATCACTGCTTTCATGTCAACAGTAGTTAAAACCGCCGCCTTTGCCGCGTTCTTACGCTTGTTTTCAGTTTGCTTTGCGCCCCTGTCTGGTTTTTGGGTACCGGTATTATTGGTTATAACAATAATCACCCTGTTTGTCGGCAATATCACCGCGCTTTATCAGCAAAGCTTTAAACGAATGCTGGCATTTTCCAGCATATCGCACGCAGGCTACCTGCTTTTTGCCATCGTAGCTTTAGGCGCAAGTTCAGCCAATTCGGTATTTATGTACGCAACGGCTTATTCTATAGCCTCAATTATTGCCTTTGGCGCCTTAATACTGGTACAGCAACAATCAGGCAGCGAAAATTTTGAAAGCTTTAACGGCTTATCGAAAAAAAATCCTTTCCTTGCCCTGGTTTTAACCATATCGATGCTTTCGTTGGCCGGCATACCGCTCACAGCAGGCTTTATCGGTAAGTTTTTCATGTTCTCAGCCGCGTTAACACAATTCCATCTGGTATTGGTGATTTTAGCAGTAGTGAACGCAGTGATTAGCATTTTCTATTATTTCAGGGTAATAACTGCCATGTATTTCAGGGATGCCGACCGCGCCGAACTTACCATACCTGTTTACTATAAACTTGTTTTCGGCTTTTCGGCGCTTGCAATTATTCTCATCGGCATTTATCCGGGCTTTATTTCAAACTTTATTTAAAATAACAGGCAGTTTATCGAACAAATTCATTTTCCATTTTAATTTGTAACACCTGTATTACAAATTAATTTTTATTTGTAGCTTTACAAATATAGTGAATGGCTATCTTTTGGAATACCTGCAAAATTTAACGGACCCCAAATCCATCATAGGCTTAGGGTTTTACTTTTTGCTTATCGTTGTTTTTGCTGAAACCGGCCTTTTTTTCGGATTTTTTTTGCCGGGGGACTACTTGTTGTTTATGGCCGGGCTTCTATGCTCAACCGGAAGGTTCGATATTTCTATTTACACCCTTGTATTTTCGTTGATTGGAGCAGGCATTTTAGGCAACTACACGGGCTATTGGTTTGGCTACCGCACGGGCCCCGCATTATTTAATAAACCCAATTCACTGTTCTTTAAAAAACAGTATATTGAGATCGCGGAAGAGTTTTATGCAAAACATGGGGGCAAAGCATTGGTTTTAGGCAGATTTTTCCCGATTATTAGAACTTTTGCACCTATCTTTGCAGGTGTAGTTAAAGTTGATCTTAAAAAATTCACACTTTATAACTTTATTGGCAGTATTGCCTGGGTAAGCACTTTTACGTTAGCGGGCTATTTTTTAGGCAGAAAATATCCGCAATTAAAAGATTACCTTGAATATATTATTTTAGGATTGATTGTAGCTACAACTATCCCGCTGATTGCAGCTTTTTACAGGCGCAAATTGCAAAGAGGCGCAAATATTAAAGAATTAAAATAAGAATTATAAATGAGCACACAGCACCCCTGGCATCAGGTTTCACCAGGCGACAATATTCCTGAAATTGTTAACGCTATTATTGAGATCCCTAAAGGCTCAAAAGCTAAATATGAGATTGACAAGGAATCAGGACTGCTAAAACTTGACCGTGTATTGTTTTCGTCGGTAATGTACCCGGCTAATTATGGTTTTATCCCGCAAACCTATTGCGACGATAATGACCCTTTAGACATTCTGGTACTTTGTTCGATAGATGTTTTTCCGATGTCGATCATCGAAGCAAAAGTAGTTGGCGTAATGCACATGGTTGATAATGGCGAACAGGATGATAAGATCATCGCGGTAGCAAAAAACGACATGTCAATAAATTATATTAATGACCTTGCCGAACTGCCCCCGCATGTGATGATAGAAATAGTGCGCTTTTTTAAAGATTATAAAAAACTGGAAGGCAAAAATGTTACCATTGAGCACCTCCTGGGCATGCGATATGCGCATAAAGTAATAAATGAAAG
>JBIOHE010000186.1:0-8655 GCA_044448725.1 Sphingobacteriales bacterium
ATGGATCAACTTTTAAGAAATCCTTTTTACATGAACTTACGGAGAAAAGCAAAACAATCGCGAATAATATCTTTTTCATGATTTTTCTTTCTTTAAAACTTAACATTTAAACCTATTAACAATGTTCGTGGCTGTGGATAATAACCCAGGTCGGTACCTGATGACCATGGGTCAATTCCATAACCTATTTCCGGATCAAGGCCTCTGTATTTGGTAAACGTACATAAGTTTGTACCCGAAACATAAAGCCTTAACTGTTGGAACGGCAGGTTTTTAAATTCTCCTTTTTTAAAGTCATAACCAATGTTAACCGATTTTAGCCGCAGGAAGGATCCACTAAATACATACAGGTCAGAAAACTGGCCCCAGTTATTATTGACTTCATCGCCCTCAGTAACACGCGGTAATCTATTCGAAGTCCCTTCACCTGTCCAGCTACCAAATACCGCGGTAGTATAGTTATTTGTAAAATCTGCATAACTTCTGGTACCATCAACAACCTGATTGCCATATACACCATTAAATAGTATAGCGATGTCAAACCCTTTATACCTTGCATTAATGTTAAAGCCATAAGTTGCTTTTGGGTTTGGGTTACCTATCATTGTGTTATCACTGGCATCTATTTTACCATCACCGTTAACGTCGACAAAACGGACATCACCCGGCTGGGCGCCTGGTTGAATAGGGACACCATTGTGGGTGTAGGCATCAATTTGTGCCTGGTTCTGGAAAATACCCGCGGTTTTTAAACCATAAAAATAACCAACCGGGTATCCTGTTTGCATACGGTAATATTCACCTATATTTGCCCCTAATACCCCATTATATGCGGGGTGGATAATCCCATCCTGGTTAGGGATAGATAACACCTTATTCCGGTTAAATGCGATGTTACCACCGATAGCTGTATATACTTTACCAAATGTATGGTTATAGGTTAAAGCTATCTCGATACCTTTGTTTTGAATATTGCCGCCATTTATAGTTGGTGCGCCCGTACCTGCCAGTGCGGGTATTGGCGGGGCAACTAACCAATCTTTAGTTTGTTTATCGTAATAATCAAAGTTGATCACTAAACTTTTAAAAACAGTAGCATCAAAGCCAATATCGGTTTGTTGTGATGTTTCCCATTTCAAATTTGGGTTCGCTATATAATCAGGTGAGGTACCGACAGCCTGAACACCGTTGAAATAATACGCCTTGTAAGCCGAACTTACAGCAGCCAAATACTTATAATCCCCTATTTTATCGTTACCGTTTTGTCCCCAGCCAGCGCGGATTTTGAAAAAGTTAAGCCAGTTAACCCCTTTCAAAAAATCTTCATTGGTGGCAACCCATCCGGCAGACACTGAAGGGAAATTACCGTAACGATTATTTGAACCAAACTGACTTGACCCATCCCTTCGTATAACAGCGGTAAACAAATATTTTTCATCATAGTTATAAAGCAATCGTCCAAAATAAGACTCTAATGTTTCCCTGGATTCACTTCCGCTTGCTATTTCCGATGCTTTATCCTGACCGTTATCAATTACGGCATTGTACAAAGAAGGTGTTAGCAAATTTTGTTTACTTCCGTTCAGCCAAAAACCTGTTCTAGCCCTTGCCGTGGTACCTACTAAAGCTGTAATACTGTTTTTGCCCAGTTGTTGTTGATAAGTTAACGTATTATCAAAATTCCAGGTCATGTATCTGGACAAGCTCTGACTGGCTGATGAGATTGCGTTATAATTAAGGGTCGAGAGGGTATATACCGGGTTATAGGACTGGTTTGAAATGTACGACAAATCTAAACCAAAATCAGACCGGAACTTAAAATATTTTAGGAATGCCGCCTGACCATACGCATCGCCAACTATTCTGTCTGTTACGGTTTGGCTGTTGTTTTGATAGGCCATCGCGGCAATCGGGTTTACTTCGTTGGCGTTAAAATTAGTATTACCTCTGGCATAACTCCCATCAGCATTGTGTACCGGGAATGTTGGGTCGGTATTTAAAAGCCCTCTGATAGAGTTGCCATAAATATTACCTGTAGCAATACCACTTTGTGGCACGTGGCTGTAAGTTAAATTCTCGCCTATATGAACATAATCTTTATAAACCTTATGGTCGGAGTTGATACGGAACGAGGTACGTTCGTAAACTGACTGGCCAGGTAAACCCATAATACCTTGCTGCTTTTGGTAAGATAACGATGATGAGAATACCGACTGATCATTGCCGCCAGTTAAACCTAAGCTATAACTTTCCATTGGCGCGTTTTTATTAGTAGCGGCTTTTTGCCAGTCTGTACCCGCACCTAACTTTTTAAGCGAATCGAGCGAAAAAAAAGGAGCTTTACCAGAGTTGATGGCCGATTCGTTCATGATGACACCATATTGATAGCCATTGAGCATGTCCAGTCTTTTTGCCGGGTTTTGCACGCCATAATACGAATCAAGTGTAACCTGCATTTTGCCGGCCTTGCCTTTTTTAGTGCTGATGATTACCACACCGTTCGCTGCCTCAACACCATATATAGCTGTCGATGCCGCGTCTTTCAATACATCTACAGATTCAACATCACTCGGGTTGATATATGATATATCATTGGTTGGCACACCATCAACAATATATAGCGGGGATGAATCGCCATTGGTACCAATACCTCTTATCGAAAATTTCAATGGATCGCCTGGCTGGCCCGAGTTCGAAGTGATTTGCACACCGGCAACCTGCCCTTGTAAAGCCTGTGTTACAGAAACAACATGGTTTTCATTCAGGTTTTCTGAACTAACATGTACTGTGGCGCCTGTAAGCACTTTCTTTTTCTGTGTACCAAAACCTACCACAATAACTTCGTTAAGCGCCTGGTTTGATGGGGTCAGCTTTACATTAATTGTATTGCCTTGCCCTACAGTTACCTGTTGTGCATCATAACCGACATAGGTTAAGATCAATACGTCTCCTGTTTTAGCTGCAATGTTAAAAAGGCCGTTTGTATCGCTCACTGTCACAACGGTTGTACCCTTTATTTTAATGCTAACGCCAGGCAGGGGTTGTAAATCGTTTGTGCCGATGATCGTACCTGTTATTTTTCGTTTGGCCTCCTGGGCAAAACCTGGAAATGTAATTGCAATTATGGAGACGGTGGCCAATAATAAGACGGCCAGCCTTCCAAATCTTAATTTCTTCTTCATTTTAAACATGTGTTTTTTAGGTTAGTAAATAATTGATTCATTTAATTTGGTTTAAATGTTAAATTGGTTTAATTGTTAAATTGGTTTAATTGTTACTTTTTTTTTCATTCATTGATTCTTCGGTTATTGGTTACTTGGATTTAATTTTCATTTATATTTCTATTCCGGATAAGTTTTTTTTTAATGGTTTATGGCATTATTTTGCAATGCCTGTGGTTATTGCACCGCATAACACACCCGTCGGTTATACCATTGCTGCTTTATCAGTTGCTATCAATGATAACTGATGTAATGCAGTCAATAAAGGATTTAACAGGTATTGATTTTAATTGGAAGAGCAATAATCCGGGAGCCAATTTAACACCACAGCCGCTACCCGACGTGTTAGAATGTTAACATTTAGTGCAGGAATTGATATGCCTAATATTTACACAAACAACTAACAAACAGCGATTTACCTAATCAACGTCTTCTATATCAACAGTAAAATGCGACGGCAATACGGCGTATTCAGCCTTAAATGCTTTTGTAAAATACCGCGGATCATTATAGCCAACCTGGTACGCTATTTCGGCAATGGTATATTGGTTTGTTTTAAGTAATTGAACAGCCCTTTTCAAACGTACAGATCTGATGAGATCTAAGGGGGCCTTACCTGTAAGATGAAATGTTTTTTTATAAAGCGTTACGCGGCTCATGTTCATTTCGCTACTTAGCTCCTCGACTGAAAATGCAGGGTCACCCATATTTTTCTCGATCACAGCCAATGCCTTTCGCATAAACTTCATGTCAGGTGTCTCAATCTCGAGCTCACTGGCCTTTGCTGCAACCTGTTTCTGATAGGTTTGTTTTACCGACAGCTGGTGCTGTAACAGGTTCTTAATTTTTGAATGAAGTATATCGAAATTAAAAGGCTTTGTCAGATAATCGTTAGCACCAGTTTCCAGGCCAACGAGTTCTTGTTCTTCGGCTGTAAAAGCAGTGACCAATATAAATGGTATATGTTCCGTCCGTTTATCACTCCGTATTTTCTTGCAAAAATCCAACCCGTTTGATTCCGGCATATTAATATCACTGATAATTAAGTTTGGATGCAACGCCAGTGCTTTTTGCCAGCCTTCTTTACCATTGGCCGCTTCTGCAACAGTATAGAACTGGCTAAGATCATCACGCATATAATTACTAAAGTCACGATTGTCTTCCACAACTAATATCAATATGCTCTTATCACGTCTTTTTGCCAGGAAACTTTCAGACAAGTGTATAATTTCCTGACCGTCATCTCCAAGATCAACCTCCATTTTTTGTAAAGGCTTTAAAACTTTAAAAGGCAGGCATACTGTAAAGCAACTGCCTTTGCCAGGTGTGCTTTCAACATTTATTGTACCTCCCATCAGGCCTGCAAAATCCTTAACGATGGATAAACCAATGCCCGATCCCTGATTGATGACAGATGCCGGCATACTGGTTTGGAAGAAACGTTCGAATATTTTTTGTTGCATATCCGGTGCAATGCCTATCCCTGAGTCATTAACTTTATTTCCAGGATTGACATTTCGCTCTCTTTCGCCGATATCAACGCAACATCTACACCCACAAGCCCGTTTTCCGGAGTGAACTTTATTGCGTTTGATAACAGATTGAACAGTATCCGCTCAATTTTTTCACTGTCAAATTGAACAATAACGGCATCACCCGCATACCGGAATGTGAATCTGATGTGCTTTTTTTCGGCCAGATCTAAAAATTGTTCACATGATTCCTTTATACTCTTTATGATGTCATCTTCCTTCAGATTCAAATCCAGCTTATGTGCAGATATCCTGCTTAAATCCAGCAACTGGTTGATCATATTTAACAGGCGTTTCGCATTCTGATGAACAAGGGTCAATTTTCGGTGGCTATCGCGATCATCGGCGCTTTTTAACATTTTTTCTACCGGCGCCAGGATCAGCGAAAGCGGTGTTCTGAATTCATGGCTGATATTGGTAAAGAAATTAATTTTCATCGTGTCCACTTCGTGCATACGCCGGGCCTCCTGTCTTTCCTGCTCAAGGGCAAATTTATTTTCTATTTTTTTTATCCCCCAGTGCCGCGCATATAGTATTGCCCCCAGTATTAATGACAAATACAGCATATAAGCCAATGGCGTCTTCCAGAAAGGCGGGGTAATTTTGATAACTAACGTCAATGATTTATCAAATGGCTTTCCGGCACTGTTTATTGCGCGCACTTTAAACGTGTAGTTACCCGGATCTAAATTTGTGTAGGTTGCTTTCCTGGCTTTCAGATCGTTAAACCAAACTTTGTCAAAGCCATCCAATTTATATTGTAAAACTGTTTTGCCATGATTTAAGTAATTGAGATCTGCAAATCGTATGGATAAGGCATTCTCGTCATATTTTAAACTAATTGTATCCGTTGCGGAGATTGACTTTGATAAGATAATATGCCCGTTAATATCATCGGCGGGCGATAACGGCTTGTTAAACATAAGCAGATCGGTAAAAGCAAGTACCGGTCTGTTTTCATTATAACTAATTTTCGCGGGATCGAATAAATTAAAACCTGCTGCTCCACCAAAAATCAGTTCGCCTTTTCGGGTTTTAAAACAGGAATTCGGATTAAATTCTCCTCCCTGTAACCCGTCACTTTCGTCGAAGTTGTGAAATTGATAAGTATATGGTTGTTTTTTCCCCGGCTTTAGAACAATATTAGACAACCCTTTTGACGTGCTGACCCACATATTGCCGAAGTTGTCTTCCAATATACCGATCACCACGTTACCCGGTAAGCCATCCTCTTTTGAAATATGATAGAATTTACCGGTTTCCGTATCTAATATGTCCAGTCCATTGATGGTTCCTATCCACATCAATCCGTGGCGGTCCCGAATTATGGATTTAACGTAATTCGATACAATACTGTTAGCATTTGCAGAATCGTGTATATAATGAATAAACTGCCCGGTCTTTTTTATCAATACATCAAGCCCAAAGTATCCTCCGAACCACAGATCCTGATCTTTATCTTCAAAAATATTAGATATTAATCCGGACCTGACCGAATTGGGCTGGAAGGGTTGGTAATGAATAAAAGTTTGTGTTTCGCGGTCAAAACGATCCAGTCCAGCGCTAAAAGTACCTATCCACACACGATCAGACGAATCTTCCAATATACTCCATATCCGGTCGTCGGCTATAGTTGTGTTGTTTTTAGGGTTATGGCGATAGTGAATAAATTTACTACCGTCGAAACAATCAAGCCCGCCAAAATAAGTACCTATCCAAAGCTTTTTCTCATGATCGATACACAAACTGATAACGACATTATTTGACAAAGAATTAGCGTTATTTTCTTCGTGTTTGTATTGCTTAAATTTACCTGTAGCGCGATCAAAATAAAAAAGACCGCCACCATTTGTACCTATCCATAAGTTACCTGCGCCATCCTCCGCAAAATGGTCAACATCGTTATAATTTAAGCTGCCTGGTACTGACGCATAGTGCCGGAATATCGGAAATTTAATAATGTTTTCCTGGTAGTAATCGATGCCGCGCTTGTAAGTACCAAACCAAACAATCCCCTGATTATCGATATATAATATCCCACTGTTTTCGGAAATTGACATCGGGTCATCTTCCTGGTTAACAATATAGCGGACACTAAAGGTATTTCTATCAATCAGATTAATTCCGCCGTGGTCTGTAGCCACCCACATATTGCCTTTATTATCCTCTGCAATATTATTAACCACATTATAGTTTAGCCGGGCAATTGCCGATCTATTATCAAAATGCTGAAATTTATTATTTAAAGGATCTAAATAATAAATACCAGTTCCACCACCGGGTTCATATATCCAAAGACTTCCTTGCCGGTCGGCAATAAACCGGTAAAGGCTTTTTGCATTATTGGTGAAAGTGCTTAATAAACGTGAAGTGGTAACCACTTTTCCCGTATTGATATTAATCTTCTGTAAAATGCCGGTTTCAAACGCGATCCACATAAAACCCTGATGATCCGGCTCTATGTCAGCGATATTATCATTCAGAAACAGCGGGGTATTATGATACTGAATCGATCGTATGCGATGACCACTTGTATCACACACATATATTTCATGTCTGTTGAACAGGAACCAGTAATTACCATTATGATCCTTTTTGATTGCGTCGGGATATGGCGTAAATGGCAATCCCATTTGTTTCAGCACCCTTGATATATTCCTTTCAAACTGTTCCGTTACAGGGTCATAGATATTGCAGACAGAATGTGTATATATCCATAATTTTCCACACGGCCCCTCCTGTATGTTGGTTATTCCATCGTCTGATAAAGACGTTGGATTATTCGCATCATGCCGGAACACTTTGACTGTATAACCGTCGTATTTGTTGAGACCTTCCTGGGTGCCAAACCACATAAAGCCTTTTTTATCTTTGTAAATGGCGCTAACCTGATTATCTGAAAGGCCATTTTTAATATCCAGATGCAGAAAATGATATTGTTTCTCCTGGCCAAAGCTCCAGCCTGTTATACATATAAATAACCAGCATATTGATAGCCGCGCAAATCCCATACTATATCAGTTAAAGAAACCCAGGTTACTAATTGGTGAATTATAATTTATTAAGATACATATTTTTTACAATTCGCACGAATATTACAATCAAAATTTAACGCTGGTTAACCGGCCGCCATACGTTATCTGCTTATCGGCTGCCAAAGTTATGTTGTCAGCCACACCATGGCCGGGCCGGACAAGTACAATATTAAATTTGCGACTTTTGGCCATTCCTTTAAATTGACCTTTCCTGCTGTCAATAGTCAATACTCTTCGTTTGTCATTCCAAAAAATATTAAAAACAGCATAATCTCCCTTTTCGTAGTTGTAATTGTCGTTTTCATCTTCGTAAATGGTAAATTTTCCGTCCGCTCCTGGATAAACGCGTATTTCTGTTGGCGATGTGCTTGTTTGCGTAGCGTATTCAATAGAAGGCCCTACTGGTATAATTGAACCGGCTTTAACAAACAGTGGTATAATATCAATGGGTGCATCCGCATCAATTGCCTTACCTCCGTTAATTAATTCGCCGTTCCAGAAATTATACCATTTTGTTTGACGGGGCAAATACACTTTTCTCGTTTTTTTGCCGGAATCAGATGGCTTACCGCTGTATAACTGATCGGTTACCGGGCACACCATAAATGCCGGTCCGAACATATACTGATCCGGAATATTATAGGTCTGGCTATCATTCCTGAAATCAAACGCGAGAGAACGCATGATGGTATAATTATCAGTTGTTACTTTACCCGCAAGCGAATAAATATAAGGCAGCAGCTTATAGCGTAGCTTATCATATTTGAGTAAGATAGCTTTGGTTTCCGGGCTCCAATTGTTTGAAAAAAGCGCGCGCTCACCCTTTCCATGAATGCGGAATATAGGGCAAAAAGCACCAAATTGAAA
>JBIOHE010000187.1:0-8644 GCA_044448725.1 Sphingobacteriales bacterium
CTCAAAAAAATGTTAAAACATAAGCCAAGGATAGTTCAAGATAACATACAAAGCCTGAAAAATGGCTTAAAAAGGCATTTTAACCCATTTTCACACCTCGCCGGGTTTTTTATACGTCACCATGCAGAAAATGCCGGTGACAACTGATTTTTCAAGGTCGAAAAATCATAAATTGCGAGCAGAATTGTGCAACAGCCACTTCAGCCAACGGAATAGTTAAAAAAACCGCCAACTACTTCTTCATAAACTCCACCTGGTACAAATGCGGCCATTTTTTGCCGGTAATAAAAATTCGTTTGCTTTGCGGGTCGTAAGCTATGCCGTTTAGCACATCGGCATTGGCACTCCGTTTATCATGCGGGTATAGGTTGGTCATATCAATTCTTTCCAAAACGGCCCCGGTTTTTGGGTCAATTACTATGATGGTATCTTTCTGCCAAATGTTGGCATACAATTTCCCGTCAATGTATTCAAGCTCATTTACATCGTTCACAGGCCCTTTATCATCATAAACATCAATAAAGCCTGTTGCGCGGTAATTGTCTTTGTCTAAAAACCAAATGCGGTTTGTGCTGTCGTCGAGGTATAGCTTTTTACCGTCGAAGCACATACCCCAGCCCTCAACCCCTACGTTATTGGGGAAGGTTTTTAAAAGCTTAAACGTGTTTTTGTCATATACATAGCCAATCTTTTCGTGGTAAGTCATTTGAATGATCTTATCGCCGATTATTGATATTCCCTCAGCAAATACTTTAGGGTCGATCATTATTTTTTGCAATACTTTCCCGGTGTTCAGGTCCTCTTTTCGCAGGCTGGATTGCCCGCCGTTTTCCTGTCCTGCGGGAGGGTTAGAATAACCGCCGCCGCTTTCGTACAAAACGCCATCCAGATAAACCAGTCCTTCGGTATAACAGCTGGTATCATGCGGGAAAACTTTTACTACTTTAAAAGTGTAATCTACGGGGGCTTTGGCAGGAAGCAGCACGATATTGGTTGATATATCCTGACTTTTGCCGCCCTGGTAAACTTTGGCAGTGATCACCCTTGGCCCTAAAGGCATAGTATCTGTCTTCAGCGAAAACGCGCTTGAATCTTTCTGGAAGCCAACTTTTACCGAATCGACCAGGTACACCACCGAATCAGGTTTGGTGCCGCCCGGAATATGCGCTTTTACAGCAACCATGTCGCCTGATTTATAATTTGTGCCTGCTTCCGGACTGATACTAAGGTTAAGTTCCTGCTGGTGTTTGTCATCGCAACTGCAACTAAATGTTGTTAATACAATTGCTGCAATGAATAGGTTTAATTTATATTTCATGTGAATGTTACATAGCCGAAGGCCAAAACGCGTCTTCTATATGTTTTAGTGTGTAATTATCTTGTCTGTCAAATAAAACCGATATAATATCAAAACGAACCTCCCCCTGGTGATTCATCAGGTAAACGTATTCTTCGGCGGCTTCAACCAAAAGTTTTTGCTTTCGTTTATCTACGAAATCTTCAGGCTCGCCAAAAAAATTTCCGGTGCGTGTTTTTACTTCGGTAAATATAATCACCTTGTCTTTATATGCAATAAGGTCAACCTCTAAATGTCCGTGCGTCCAGTTCTCGTCCATAATTTCATAGCCTGCCTTTTCGAGGTGTGCTTTTGCCAAAGTTTCGCCTTTTCGGCCCAGATCGAGGTGTTTGGCCATTAAAATGAGATTGGTTTAAACATTATCTAAATCGTTTTTTTTCATTCGTACGAGCGTTTCGCCTCACCTGAACGGCGCAGCCCTCATTTATGCCTTTAAAATAGACATCCTTATAAATAATCCTCTCCAAACCTGCCTGCCGGTAGGCAGGGGAGAGGACTTTAACTTCGCTCTTTTTTAGAACCCTCTCCTTTGGAGAGGGCAGGGTGAGGCCAAAAGGCCAAGTCCTGTCCATTATTTTAAGATTACAGACCCTAAATAATCGGAAATAGTTTTCTCCACCTTTTTCATGTGCATGTACTGGTTCAGCAATATTTCCTGGTCTTCCTCTACGGCTGTTTTTTGCAATTCCGACCGCAAACCTTCCAATATCTTGCCGACTTTGTGCTTTTTCAAATGGAAAATAGCGCCTAAAATGGTCGCCTTCATGTTCACCTGCTCATCGGGCACCATAATTTTATGCATCTCGTACCAGTTTTCGCTCAGGGTATATTTTGATGCGATGAGGGTTACCGTTAAGTCAACTATTTCCTTTTCGGGATAATAAATAAAATGCTGCTCCTCCGGTAATACGCCGTTTTCAACTTCTTTGCGATAAATTTCGACAAATGTTTTGCAGGTATTATGCTCAAATTCAACATCACTCAGTTCGGCAATCATAAACGGGCCGATATAGGTATTGGCAATGCCGTCCCAGTCGATCACCCGGTTGCCGTATAGTAACAGTAGCCTGATGATCTCTTTTTCCTGATTTGCTTCTTCCTTTTGTGTTTTCTCAACAGGTTCGTCAAAAAAATGCGGCTCATCAACCGGCGCGGCGGGCCTCGAAACCTGCTGCTGCGAATCTTTTTTGGCCTTTGCCATCCGCATTTTGTTCAGCTCCGAAAGCAGGGCGCGTTCATCAATCTGCAATAAATAGCTGCATTCCTTTATAAAAACCGAGGCTTTGATGGAATCAGGTATCTTGGCTACGCTCTCAACAATCTCCCTGATGACTTCCGCTTTTCTTAACGGGTCGGTCCCGGCCTCTTTTAGCAGGATATCGGTTTTAAAGAGGATGAAATCCTTTTTATTTTCTTCGATATGCTTTTTAAAGCCATTGGTACCAAATTTGCGTACGTACGAATCCGGGTCGTGCCCATCCGGGAAGAGCACCACTTTTACGTTAAGGCCTTCTTCCAGTATCATATCGAGGCCGCGCAGTGAGGCCTTTATCCCGGCAGCATCGCCGTCATAAAGTATAGTGATATTTTTGGTGAACCGGCCTATCAGCCTGATCTGATCAACAGTTAAGGAAGTGCCGGATGATGCCACCACGTTTTCAATTCCGGCCTGATAAACCGAAAGTACGTCGGCGTAGCCCTCCACCAAAAAGCAGTTATCCTCTTCGCGGATCGCTTTTTTTGCGAAGTACAGCCCGTAAAGTACACTGGATTTATGGTAAATCTCCGACTCGGGCGAGTTTACATATTTGGGTACGTTCTTGTCATTTTTAAGCGTTCTTCCGCCAAAAGCGATCACCCTCCCGGTAAAGCTATGTATCGGGAACATCACCCGCCCCCGGTAGCGGTCGTACAGCGACCCGTTATCCCGTTTAACGGAAAGCCCGCTTTCTTCTAAGAACTGCTGCTGGTAGCCGTTTTTTAAAGCCTGACCTGTAAATGCCTCCCACTGGTCGGGCGAGTAGCCCAATTCAAATTTTTTTATAATATCGTTGCTGAAACCGCGCTCTTTGAAATAACTCAGTCCTATGCTTTTGCCTTCATCGGTCTCCAGCAAGCTTTCATGGAAAAACTTAGCCGCATAGCCGGTGACGATCATCAGGCTTTCGCGATGATTTTCTTCTTCTTTGTTTTCAACCGTTTCTACAGTTTCCTCAACTTCGATGCTGTATTTTTTTGCCAGCCATTTCAGGGCCTCGGGATAGCTGAATTTTTCGAGTTCCATCAAAAAAGTGATGGCCGAACCGCCCTTGCCCGATGAAAAGTCTTTAAAAATCCCCTTTGCAGGCGAAACCGTGAACGATGGCGTGCGCTCATTTGCAAACGGCGAAAGGCCAACATAATTTGCGCCGCGTTTTTTTAATTGCACAAACTCGCCAATCACCTCCACAATGTCGGTGGCTTCCATAATACGGTCGATGGTGGATTTGGTAATCATCTGTAATCGCAAATGTATGGCAATTCAATTAACCCTTATTCACAAAAGTTAATTTATCGGGCAATATTTATGATTCTTATTTAAAATGTTTTTGTACTAAACCGAATCTACTTATTTTTCGCAGCTTTTATAAACTTCAAAGCGTCATCTGCATGCTCTTTTCCCTGTAGCATCGCTTCGTGGGTATATACTATTTTCCCACGCAGATCAATCACAAATGTTTCTCTGCCGGTCATAAACATTTTGTTTTTTACCCCGAACAGCCGGTAAACTTTGTCGCCGGGGTCGCTTAACAAAATGAAGGGCAATTTATAATGATCGCTGAATGCTTTATGACTGGCAACGGTACCGCCGTTTATTCCGATTAGTTTAGCCCCGGCTTTGGTGAAGTCGTTAAAACTATCCCGGAAGGAGCAGGCTTCTTTTGTGCAAACCATACTTTCGTCTTTCGGATAAAAATAAATCACCAGGACGGTTTTACCCACGTAATCGGCGCTGTTAAACACTTTCCCATTTTGGCCGGTAAGGGAAAAAGACGGCATAGCATCTCCAATGACCGGTGTTTTTTGTCCGGGTTGCGCACTTGCGCAAGCGGATATTAACAGGATAAGTATCAATCCGATGACGGGGGATGGTTTCAAAATCGTTCTCATGCAATGAATATACGAATATTAAAGGCAAACCGGTTTATTATTCAAAATGCTTACCATATTTCATGCATCGGCCGCAAGGTAAAACTTTTATCCGCCAACGTGCAAAAACGCCGGTCCGCTTTACCTCATGCCGCGCCCCAATCTTTTATGACCGCGCCTTATCCATGTTTTAAGATAAAAATCACTCCATAAAAAAACCGGACCTCCAATTGGAAGCCCGGCCGAGAGTTGATTAATTGATTATCTTTAAATCAGGTTGTTTTTGATATAATTTAAACTTTGCGTAATACTGTCGAACGGGTTGCCGGGGCAAACATCCTGTTCAACAAAAAAGTATTTTAAGCCTGCTTTATTGGCATGTTTGAAAATCTTTTTAAAGTCTATTATACCGTTGCCCACTTCGGTAAACATGCGGTCGGGTTTGTTATTCATATCTTTTATATGCCACAGCGGGAACCGTCCCGGATGGGCGTTAAAAATGGCAATCGGATCCTGCCCCGCTTTGGTCATCCAGTAAAGATCCATTTCCATTTTCACCAGGTCCTTATCAGCATTAGCCAGTAAGGTTTCGTAAGGATATTTACCGTCCTGCTTAATAAATTCAAAATCGTGGTTATGATAGCAAAGCTGGATACCTGCTTTTTTACAGGTTTCGCCTGCTTTATTAAAATCGCCGGCAACCTTTTTATAATGATCAAGCGGGCCGCGTTCGGCTGTTGAAAGGTATGCGCAAACCATGTATTTTAAGCCAATCTCCGCCGCATCGCCGACAGCTTTGTCCCAGCCATTTAGTATGGTGCCCGGCTGTGCCTGCCCGTTTTCTTTTTCTTCGCCCAGGCGATAGTGGCAGCTCGGCATGATCAGGCCGTTTTGTTTTAACATCGCCGCAAAGTCTTTGGCGTCAACATTAAAGAACTTGCCCGGACCCGAATAAGTACCTTCAACCGAAGTGTATCCTATTTTAGCAACTTTAGCCAGGGTGCCGGCAGGGTCTTTTTCCATTGCATCGCGCACGGTATAAAGCTGGAGCCCTATATGTTTTTTGTCATACGCAAACAAACGGGGGGCCACTAACATCCCGGCAGAAAGCACAGCAGATGTCTTAAGAAATGAACGTCTGGTAGTCATAAAATTTACAATTGGTTGAGGTAAATGTAGTGTATAATTTACACCAAACAAATTTTAGGTTTTTTTTTGCGAAATTAAATTTGCCTTGCATCACCAAATACGGCCGCAATCGGTGCATTAATCAAACTAAAGATGTCCCGCTTTTTCAGGATGGCTGTGTTTCAGCTGAAACATGGTATTATGGGGCTGATTGCACATACCCGTATATCTGAAATTAAAAAAATGTGCCGTAACTATAAGTAAACCGCCCAAAGGCACAACAATGGCCTCGTGCCAGCCGGAAACAAATAAATGCCCGATGATGATGACTATAAACCCGAGGATGAGCAGCAACATAGGCAAAGGCCGGTGATGCGTGCGCACATAAGATAAGCCAATGGCATAAATACCAATGCACAGCGCCAAAATAATCATGCTCCATTCAACCAGCGGATTAGCCAGAAAACCCAGACCAATTAACGGCAGGGTAGTAATCAGCAGGGGCACAATTGCACAATGAATTGCGCACAATAAAGAGGCAGTCATCCCTATACCATCCAGTTTCGAACTATGCTTTGCGGGTTTCATGGTGCAAATATACACATAAACGCAACTTTATTGCATTGGAAATGTGAAATTTTACACGCAGATTAATTAATATATAATTAAAGATTTCTTAATAATAATTCAATTTGTACTTTTGCGAACATTTACTTTTTACCGCAACGCGCCGAATGCCAGCATTATCTATATTAGACAAGTGGAAAGAAACATGGAATTCGCCTTTTAAAAAAAGACGGATGATTATTGGCACCATAATTTTGGTTATCGTTGTTTTTGTGCTCCCCATTTTTTTTGGTTACATCGAAAAAAGGAACGGCGTTTTGTTAAACGACTGGCTGTTGAGCAGAATCCCGGCCCGTAATGTATCGGGGCTGATTTTTGCGATTATCTGGGGCCTGGTAGTTTTTATTTTCATCAGGGCGCTGTTTAACCCTTCCATTTATATCACTTATTCGTGGACTTTGATATTCGTGGTCATCGCCAGGTTTATTTGTATTACCCTGGTACCCCTCGACCCGCCCACAGGTTTCATCCCCTTAACCGATCCGCTGACAAGTGTCTTTTACGGGCATGTGGTTGTCACCAAAGACCTGTTTTTTTCGGGGCATACCGCTATTCTTACCTTAATAGTTTTGTGTTTCGAAAAGAAAACAGATAAACTGATTGCATTTACAGGCCTTATTACAGTAGCATTTTTACTCATGGTGCAGCATATCCATTATACCATTGATATAATGGCCGCCCCTGTAATAGTTTATGCCATTTATCGTTTAACTCAATATTTCCTGAATAAAGGAAACGCCCGGCAGCAAAGTCAGCCGCAAAACGAAGTTTTGGCAGAGGTTTATTCAGTAAGCAAATAATTATTCCCCGGCCCACCGCCCTACTTTATTTTCACCCACACGTGTTTTATATTCCCCCGGCCCGATTCCCTTTCGTCGAAAATAAATTTGTTCAGACTTTTTATGAGGGGCAGCATTTTGGGAAAACCGTAGTTACGGGAGTCGAAATCGGGTTTCTTTTTTAGTATCTGCGAACCCAGGTTGCCTAAATGGGCCCAGCCGTTTTCATCGGCAATGTCGGCGATGCTGTCCTTTAGCAGTTTTACCAGTTCCTGGTCAATTTTGTTTATCGGGTTTGTTTTTTTAGCGCCCTGCTTTTTCGAGGGCCTTATCTTCTTTTCCTCTTCGGTAGCCGGTTCCTCTTCCTTTAAAATTTCAATATAGATAAACTTATCGCAGGCGGTAATAAAGGGGATCAGCGTTTTTTTCTCGCCTATGCCAATCACCTTCATCCCCGCTTCGCGCAGCCTGATAGCCAGGCGGGTAAAATCACTGTCGCTTGATACGATGCAAAAACCATCCACCTTGCCCGAATATAAAATATCCATGGCGTCAATAATCATGGCGCTGTCGCTTGAGTTTTTGCCGGTGGAGTAGCTATACTGCTGCACAGGCGTAATGGCATTTTGCAGCAGCACGTTTTTCCATCCCGAAACGGTAGGCTTTGTCCAGTCGGCATAGATGCGTTTAAAGGTAGGGGTGCCGTACTTTGCAATTTCCTCAAACATTTGTTTTACGTTGGCGTAAGGCACATTATCAGCGTCGATTAAAACGGCGAGCCTTAAATCATTGACAGGATCCATTTTTTATGTTGTTTGAAGGTGTATTTTCATTGGTAAAGGTATTAAATTTCCGGGCGAATTATGCCGGGCTGCGAAGGGTGCAAATCGTAATGCCGCTAACCGGCTAATTTTGGCTAAAGCCCTTAGCGCTTTGTTTACCCACCCGTCCCTTAAAAGGGACGGCAATGAATTGCATCCCCATGTAACATTCATTGTCGTCGGTTTTAACCGACGGATAAAGAATGTATCAATATAGGGCTTTAGCCAAATTCCGCAAGCTTAAGAAACAATGAAGTAGCGACAATTTGATTGCTTGGGCCTTCCCCCAAGGCTTTTACCGCAAAAATAAAGCCCCCTCCGCCTTTTCCGATGGCTAAACCGCGTTTTTAACGGCCAAAAAACGCAATTCCCGAAGGCTAAACGCGTTTAGGGCGTGAGAAATGAAAAAACCGCGCAGGCTAAACCCGTTTAGGGCGTGAGAAAAAACTCCGATATGCAGGCTAAACGCGTTTAGGGCGTGAGGAAAAACTCCGATATGCAGGCTAAACGCGTTTAGCCTGCGAGCAAAAAAGCATTTATCCTTTTATTAAAGCATTGTAAACCAATCAAATATACCAAATATCTTAAAGAACGACAAAAATTTACTGAGAAAACAGGCTTTTTGGCAACCCGGCGAAAAAATTATGGTGTTTGTTTTTATTGGGGATGGCTTTGAATATATTAAGCCGGTGGAAAATCAAATATACGGATTTTGGCGGGGAGTTGCAAGGGGGGGGACGTGCAGATGTGCGGATATGAGAAGAATACAAAAGCGGCGGCCTGTGCGATTCCCTCCCCTGGGA
>JBIOHE010000188.1:0-8629 GCA_044448725.1 Sphingobacteriales bacterium
CTTTATGTCAAAATTCAGGCAGTTTAATATAACTTGTAGAACTATGAACTAATTTATTTTATATGATAAGATTTTTGAAGACCGGAGGGCTTTTAGCGCTTTTATTGCTATCCGGAAACTGTTTTGCCCAATCAAATTCAAATGTGCTTCCATCCTGGGCTTTTGGCGGTTTCGTAAGGCCTGCCAACATAAATCCGATTATCTCACCGGATACGTCATCACGTTTTTTTGACCCGGTTAGCAAAACCGTGGTTGCCTGGGAAGCCAATGATACATTTAACCCTGCCGCCGCCATTAAAAATGGGAAGATCGTTGTTTTATACAGGGCTGAAGATCTTTATGGCACAGGCATTGGTTTTCGTACTTCCCGCCTTGGCTATGCCGAAAGCGCCGACGGTATCCATTTCAAAAGAAAACCAGCCCCGGTGCTCTACCCTGCCAATGATATCGCCAGGAAGTACGAATGGCCGGGCGGTTGTGAAGATCCCCGTGTGGCGATTACCGAAACCGGGACATTTGTTATTTTATACACCGAATGGAACCGTGATATTCCCCGTTTAGGCGTTGCTACTTCAAAGGATCTGACCCATTGGAAAAAGCATGGGCCTATTTTTAAAACAGCTTATCATGGCAGGTTTTTTAATATGGCAAGTAAGTCAGCTTCTATTTTAACAAAAGTTAAGAACGGGAAACAGGTAATTATTAAGATTAACGGAAAATATTGGTTGTACTGGGGCGAACATCATGTGTATGCGGCAACGTCGGCTAATCTGGTTGACTGGGCGCCGGTTGTTGACAGGAAAGGGGAACTGAAAGAGTTAATTTCACCGAGAGATGGTTATTTCGATAGTGACTTAACCGAATGCGGTCCGCCGGCAATTATGACTGATAAGGGTATCATTTTATTTTACAATGGTAAGAACAAAGAAGGCGAAGGCCGGGATAAAAGATTTAACCCTAACTCTTATTGCGCCGGGCAGGCGCTGTTTGATCGTAATGATCCGGCTAAACCATTGGGCAGGCTTGATGTTCCATTTCTCCGCCCTATGGCTGCATTTGAAAAAAGCGGGCAATATGTTGATGGAACAGTTTTTATTGAAGGCATGGCTTATTTTAAACATAAATGGTTTTTATACTATGGCTGCGCAGACTCCCGGGTGGGTGTAGCTGTATATGATCCGTCAACACCAGCCCCGCCTGATCCGGTGGCAGATAAAACTAATTAACCTTTGCTACAGATGCCGGAGCCGGCTCTTTTTTAAATAACAATAAAGCCTGATCCTTTACAAAAGTTAGTGGATCGGGCTTTATTACCTTTATTTATGGCAGATTGACTATTTAGTCAGCAACCCCAAAAACAAAACTCTACCCGACAATTTCTTTAAGGTCCTGCTGTAAGGCAGCCAGATCAAAGCCATTTGGAGCTGGTTTTGCGCCGGCAAAATCTGTGCTGACAATAGCATAAGATTCATCGCAATAAGCATCCCAGAATGACCATGTCATCCTTTTGGTGGCGCCCCAGGTGATTACGGTTAAACCATGGCTATCGTACCCCACCACCATAACTGCATGACCTCCCCAGGAACCGGGCGCCTTTTCCCTGCGACCCTCCCGGCGGCACCGACCACACTTTTTGCTTTTGAGCAGAAATTGGAAGCCCAAGCCCGATGTAGCAGCCGCCAAATAAAAATACGGACAGCATGATATGATTATGGTTTTTGGGCTCAAGCGCAGTGTAGGCAAGAATTTTATGTGAAGCAATGCCTGTACTTCTCCAATAATTCAATACTGCTGTCTCGCTTGCGCCATTATCATTCAAACCTGTAACCGGGTTATAACCTGTTATAGCAGCGTAAGCGTTTACTATATCCTGGTCGGCAGGGGTATATAATGCACCGTTATCATCGGTCCATTCCATTATTAAATGCCCTGCCGCGGCGCATGTACAATCTCCTATTTTATCATTATCCATCATGCCCCAGGCTGTAGCTCCGATATTCTTAGCATAAAAATATTTGGCTGGCACAGGCGGCAATGCGTCAGGTTTTAAATAATTTGCAAGCAGCAGTGTACGGGGGTCATGCACCGGGGTCGATTTCCCTAATTTCATGTTTGAATGGTCAGTTTTTAAGTTTTTCATGGCTATATTGTTTTGGTTTAAGAATTTACTTTTATAAAACTACAATAAATATTTATAAAACAAAGCAGGGTTATTAGCGTATTTTGTTGCGTATTTCTACGTGGTTTTCAGGTCATCAGCAGCGGTTTTACCAGGTTTTATTACTGCCTGCATTAAAAACGCGATAATTTCTTACTTTTTTTGACACGAATTTGTAGCAATTCGGGTTTCAAACCCGTATTGTATTTATCAGGTTGTATTTAAATTATAGAATGATGAAAAAGCACGAAAATACTTCAAAAAAATTAGCGAAAGGAATTGGCCTGATTGGTTTGTTTTCCATATTGTTAACTTCCTGCCTTAAAGAAAACAAGTCGCCCGGGTCCACCGCCCCTTTGGCATTGCTGTCATTTATACAGGCGTCACCCGATCAGCAACCTTTAGATTTTTACCTTAACAATAATAAGGTTAACGCCGACCCGGTATATTATGGGAATAATATCAATTATGTAAGCGCTTACGCAGGTACACGTATTGCAAACTTTTATACAACGGGCACAACAAACAACATTCTTTCGGGCACTATCACGTTAAACCCAAACACAGCTTATTCCCTTTTCCTGGCCAATAAACCAACAAGCCCCGAAATTGTTTTACTGACCGATACACTAAACGCACCTGCAGCGGGCTTTGCAAGTGTGCGTTTCATCAACCTCTGTCCGGATGCACCTGCACCCGTTTCGCTGGATATACAAGGCCTGCAAACATTAGCTACTAACGTGCCATACAAAAGTTATACTACGTTTATTCCTTTAAACGGAAAAAAAAGCTACACTTTCGAGGCACGCCAGGGTACAACAAACACCATACTTGCAACCCTGCCCAATGTTACCCTGGCAGCAGGTTCTGTTTATACCATTTGGTTTGGCGGCCTGGGGGCGTCAACCAACAACACTGATAAATTAAGCCTGAACCTTGTTAATAATGCTTATTTCTGATAATCAAAAATCAGCAAATTAGCTAAGATGATGGAAAAGTGTGCTTCGCTTATCCATTTTGCTATAACAAGCCATTTTCTGGCTGGTCTTACTGTTGATTAGATGATTTTTAATTTGTACACTATTGTATTGATCTTTCCCTTTTTTTTGTTTTATTCAGGATGGCCAAACGTAAAACAATTCTATTTAAAGCTTTTGGCAGATGGTAATCTTTACATTTTAGAAACATTATTTGTTAGAACACCAATTTGTAATTTCGGAGATTTTGTAATAGTTTGCGAAAAAATATTGCGGGTAACGACAAAAAAAAGCTGCACTAAATAAAAATTTGGCTTACCTTCGGAATACCGATTAAACAAAACTAATTTCCTTTATGAATTCGCAGATAAAAGCAATAGGTGTTTATGCACCATCACAAATTATACCTAACGATTGGTTTACCGATAAAATTGAGACAAACAGCGAATGGATTATTTCGAGGACCGGCATAAAAGAAAGAAGATTTGCCGGAAAAGATGAATATACAAGCGATTTATGTATAAACGCCGTTAAAAATCTATTAGCCGGAAACCCGGGAGTGAATTTAGATGGTGTTGATTTTATCATTGTTGCCACAACCACAGCGGATCAGATAATGCCCAGCATGGCTACCAGGGTACAAAATTACTTCAAAATAGAGAATTGCGGTTGCCTTGACATAATGGCTGCATGTGCGGGTTTTGTTTATGGTTTGATATTGGCGAAAGGCCTGATAGCTGCCGGTACACATAAAAAAGTTTTGGTTTTCGGCGCGGAGACTTTGTCCAAATTTACCGATTATAGCGACCGCACTTCCTGTATATTGTTTGGCGATGCCGCAGGCACAGCACTCGTAGAGGCTTCGGATAAATCAAAAATATTCAATTGCGTTACCGGTTCTGATGGCAGTCATGGCAAAGACCTTTACCTTTCACAGCACGCTACTGTTGTAGATGGCGAACAAATTGATGCAAACGGAAAAATCCATCAAAATGGGAAAGTTGTATTCAAATGGGCTGTGCGGACCATGAGCCAAAAGATAAATGAACTACTGACTATCAATAACTTAGAACGAGATCAGTTGGATTGGGTGATACTGCACAGCGCCAATTTACGAATTATTGAGGCGGTTGCTTTGGAAACAGGGTTCCCGATGGATAAAATGCTGACCAGCATCGAGCTTTTCGGCAATACCTCATCAGCTTCAATTCCCCTGGCCTGGGATATTGCCGCCAAAGCCGGTAAAATTAAACCTGGTGATAAAATGCTGCTCCTGGGTTTCGGCGGCGGGTTAACTTATGCGGGGGTAATCGTGGAGGCTTGACAGAGACCATAGTCGATGGTCCATAGTCCATAGCAGAAAGTTTTGGGTTAATAGTCTATAGCCCAAAGAGGTGCCGTCAAATCCTATACCATGGTCTATGGACTATTGACCATGGACTTCCCTACCCCGCTACCGGCTCAATAAATATTTGTTTAATCCGCGGAAATTCCTTTTGTAAAGTTTTTATAATCCGCTCAATAGCGTCTGTGATCTCTTTCGTGGTCAGGTCGGGTTTAAAAACGGTGTTTAGCTGTAATATTATTTCTTCTGGCGCCAGGTACATGGAGTAATGTTTTTTCACCTTTATCACAGCTTCATCAGCCTGGGCAAGCGCAACAATTTTTCGTATGGTTTTCCGGCCTGGCGTCTCTCCCATCAGTAAACTTTTACTTTCGTGTACCAGCAACATTGATATGGCTATCATCACCGCACCAATTGCCATAGAAGCAATACCATCGTAATATGGGTTATGAAACAAATGGCCCAGGTACACGCCAAGGAAAGCAATAACGAGGCCCAGCATATCGCCCAGATCGCCCAGGAGCACAATAAAAGTAGATGGGTCCTTGCTTTGGGTTATCGCATTCAAGAATGATACATGGCGGCCACGTTGTTTATTAAAAGCTTTTAACGAAGTAGCCATCGAAACCATAGTAAACAGGAATGCTATTATCAAAATGGCGTAACTCCAGTTTTGATTCCCTTCAAATTCCGGCTGTTTCAGCCGCATAAAACCTTTGTAAAAGGAAATACACCCGCCGATAATAAAAATGACCAGGGATACGATAAATGACCAGAAATACAATTCCCTGCCATAACCGAAGGGACGCTCAGCATCAGCCTGTCTTCTACTGGTTTTTATTCCCCACAATAGCAACAATTGACTGCTGGCATCAATTACTGAATGGATACCTTCGGAGATCATGGATGAACTGCCGGTTACTGCTGCCGCTATAAATTTTGAAACTGCAATGGATATGTCCACAGCTAAAGAAACGTACAGGAATAACCTTGATTTCATGGATATAATTTACAAAATATTGGACAATTGCCAAAAGGATTTGTTTTACTCCCCTTTAGCAAAAAATTTCTCATTAAAGTTCACCAGATACAATTCCTGGGTGGCGCGTGTGCAGGCAGTGTAAAACCAGCGTAAAAAATCGGTATTAACCATTTCTTCGGTCAGGTAGCCCTGGTCAACAAAAACAGCGTCCCACTGACCGCCCTGGGCTTTATGACAGGTAATAGCGTAGGCAAATTTTATTTGCAGCGCATTATAGTATGGGTTCAGCTTTAATTCGTTCCATTTGGCGCGTTTGTTGGGGATATGGTCGTAATCCTTCATTGCCTCCAGGTAAAATCTTTTTTGATCGTCCGGCGGCAGGGCCGGCGCTTCGGTATAAAGCGTATCCAGCAATACCTTGCAATCCAGTACGGGGTCTTCGGCATAATCAATAAATTCCAGTTGCACGTCGGCAAAACGAAAACCGTACATATCTTCAATGCGACGCACTTTTTTTATGCGGGCAATATCGCCGTTGGCTATAAAGCCGGTGCTTCCCTCCTCCTGGTCCTGCAGCCAGAAATAATTATTTTTTACTACCATCACCTGGTCGCCGCCGGTGAGTTCTTCTTCGCGGTATAATATTCTGCCGCGAATCTGCCGGTTATAAGCATTTGCGTTTTTGTTCGACCGGCAAATGATGAGCGTATTGTCATTACCATATTTGCCGTAAGCATAATTAAGCCCTTCTTCCAGCATTTCGCCGCCCATGCGGTACATATCCTTGTAGCCTTTGGTAACTATCTGCGGCATGTTTTCTTTTCCCCTGCGGATAATGTCGCGCACCCTGGTGACGTTAAACAAAATACCCGAATCCTTTTGCTGGCGGAGCACATCCGTCAGTTCAAAACTAAATATATTGAGCCCGAACTTATTTTTCATCAATGCTGCATCCAGGGCGGGGCTGTCTTCTGATCCAACCGGCGGCAGTTGGGCCGTGTCGCCAACCAGCATCAGTTTACAGTTTTTAGTGTTATACACATAGTTCACCAGATCGTATAACAGGGAAGCCCGATGGTTTATACCAATCTCGTCCGAGATCATAGACGCTTCATCAACGATAAAAAGGGTATTGTCGGCCAGATTATCACCCAGGAGAAACCCTTCATCAACATTGAAGGCAGTTTTTTTCCGGTATATCTTTTTATGAATAGTGAAAGCTTTACGTCCCGAATAGGCGGTAATCACCTTTGCAGCACGCCCTGTAGGTGCAAGCAAAACCGACTTAAAATTATAGCTGCGCAAAGCTTTTACCAGGGCGCCCAAAATCGTTGTTTTACCCGTGCCGGCATATCCTTTCAGTATAAAACACTCATCCCCGTTATCGGCCAGCAAAAAGCTGCGCAGCTTGCCGAACAGCTCCAGTTGCTGTGGCGTGGCTTCGTGCGGGAATGCTTTTTGGATGATATCTGACACAGTGCAAAGGTAGTTTAATGATTGGTTATTTGAACGGATGTGTTACCAGAGTGACGTGCCCTCCGACTGTCCCGTCGCTCATAAAATGACGGTTAGTCTGAAGTCGAAAGTCTTAAGTTCTAAGTAAAGAAAAGTGAAAAATCCGACTTCCGACTAAAGACTGTTGACTTGACACTACTATAAAAATTCCATTATATCCCTGATCCCTGCTACACTTTTAAACTTTTCATCATCTATACTATGTTCAATGTGCTCATGCGCCCAGGTGATGTGATACGGTACATGCACCCCGTAACCGCCGACATTTAATACAGGCAATATGTCGCTTTTCAGCGAGTTGCCGACCATAAGCAATTCGGCGGGCTGTATATCCAGGTGCCTGATGAGTTTAAGATAATTGGCGTCATCTTTTTCAGACATAATCTCGATATGATGAAAATAATGACTGATGCCTGATTTCCTTAATTTTCGTTCCTGGTCGAGCAGGTCGCCTTTGGTGGCTACCACCAGGCGGTATTTGCCTTTCAAAGCCAGCAGCACTTCTTCCACCCCGTCAAGCAGTTCAATCGGATTATCAACCATCTGGCGGCCTAAATCCAATACTTTTCCAACCACATCAACGCTGATGGTATTATTGCTCACCCGTATTGCCGTTTCAATCATGGAAAGCATAAAACCTTTTATGCCATAGCCATATAAAGCGAGGTTTTCTACTTCCGTTTTCAGCAGCTCGCGTTCCAGCGTATGTTCCGAGGCGTATTCACTTAGCAAATTATAAAACCGCTCCTCCGTTTGCCTGAAATAGGGTTCGTTCACCCAAAGGGTATCATCGGCATCAAAAGCAATTACTTTTAAATTCATAGGGTAAAGGTATTAATCTGTTTAAAGATTTGACGATCTTTTGTGTTTCGTTAAATCTGAAATTTTTATTAAATTTGTATAAATAGGTTTTACTTAAATAACATCTTCGGGCAATGAAAACATTGACAGTAAATATTGAAGATCCTTTGTCAGAGAAAGCAATTACTGCGGTTTTGGAGGCGCTTAAATTAGAATATGAAATTGACGACGCAAGTCAATTCAAAGACGAGACAGAACGCATAATGGCCAATCCTTATTTGGTTGAAAAATTAACTCAAAGCCGTAAGGATATGAATGAAGGAAAAGGGGTAAAAATACCGCTTGAAGATCTATGGAAATAGTCTATCTGCCAAAAGCTTCGGAAGATCTAAAATATTGGAAAAAGTCTGGCCAAAAACAGATACAAATAAGAATTCTTTCAATACTTCAATCTATTCAACAATCCCCGTTTGAAGGCATCGGGAAACCAGAACCACTTAAACACAATTTTACCGGCATGTGGTCACGACGCATTAATAATGTACACAGAATTATTTATGAAATTAAAAACGATGAAATTCATATTCATTCGTTAAAAGATCACTACTAATTGATATTGGTACTCCGAAAATGTTGTTTACTTAATCCCTCGTAATCTTTTTCAGTGATGCTATTCTGAACTTCCCATTCCTCAATGGTTTCATCCAATTGCTTGGCTAAAAGTTCATAGCATTTGCCTGATCCGCGTGAACGAGGCTTCGGGCAGTGGCTTTTTTAACAAGCGCAACATGAGCAATTGCTGTTCATTTAAAGAATCTGATCTTAATTCCCTGGTTTCCATATTACAAATA